>JAFGFR010000295.1 GCA_016930955.1 Victivallales bacterium
CCGGGCAGGTTCCCGCTGCCGGTGTCAATAAGCACCGGGGTAAGATAGCCGCCGATCAAACCGAATATGGCCACAAGCAAGGAGTTCAGCCTTACCGACAGGACACCCGCCACAAGGGTTATCGCGATCATCAGCGCGAACGCAGGCAAGACCTCGATGATCTTGAACCTCGAGTATCCGGCGAAGATCCCCATGTACATGAACACGATCCCGCCGCCGAGCAGCCCCTGAGCGATGAGATGGTATTTCTTGTTGGCCAACCAGCAGCCCAGGGACACCATGCCGATGCCCACGAGAAGAATGCCGCAGACTCTGGCAACCGGGCCGAGCCAGCCTCTCTCGATCGAGTAGTTGACGAAGAACCCGCCGCCGACAATAAGTATAAATATTGCCACCCTTAGCAGCCATACGCTTGCTATGGCATACTCCATCGAGAGTCTCGGGTTGCGGAACTCCTCGCCGACGACTATCCAGTTCCATATTTTTGCCAGTATCTCGCCCGCCCTGCGCTCGAATCCGGAGACCTCGGGCTTCTGTGCCAGGGATGGCTTGACGGCAGCCTTTGAGGGCTCGGGCGGCACGGGATGAGGATGGGGAGCGGCCTGCTTGGTTTCGATTTGCTTGACAGGCAACGGAGGCGGCGCTGAGGAAGTGGAAACGGGAACTACGGGTGCTGACGCTGGAGCCGCCGGTTTTTCCCTGAGGCTTTTCTCTGCGACTTTCGCAGCGGCGACGGCAAGGGGAAGCTTGGCTTCGACAGGTTTTGCCGGCTCGCCTCTGGGGGTAGCATTAGCTGGCACCTTGGTTTGCTCAGCTTTTAGCTTGACCTCCCCCCGTGCGGCCTTCAGCGCGGCGACATCCCGGAGTAGAGTGCTCAGCATCTGAAACATCTTCTTCTGATTGCTGTGAACAGAAAAAAGAATGAAAAACGAGCCGACAAAACACACCAGCCCGCCAATAAACAAAGCAAAGACAAAAAGACCGATGACAACCTCTTCCATAACACTAGTCTCCCTGTAAAGAACTGTAAAGGAATTTATAGGATAAAATCCTGTTGAAGATACTCCAGAAAAATCATCTTTCAATCCCGCCGGAAAAGAAGGATCCGCAAAAGCCACGCCGGAGCGGTCGGGTCAGACCATACAGGCATGCCCGCTCCCGCATCTGCATGACCGCAGGTAGTTTTGAAATTGGCTCTACTAGGGCAAAGTCGATCTCCCGAGACCAGCGTGTCAGATGGTTCAGCGCCAGCCGTCTACCATTTGTTGAAATGGACATGTTCTTTGAAGAATCGTTTTCTTGGTTCGGGCTGTGCCGCGGGGAATCCGATGCTTATGACAGAGACCGGGACAACGTGTCGCGGGAGAGAGAGGTAGTTTGTTATGTTTTCTACCCTGTCAGCGCGGGGATGCACGCCAAGCCAGCAGGCTCCAAGCCCGAGCATCGAGACGGCAAGAAGGATGTTTTGGATGGCCGCGCTGCAGTCCTGGAGCATATACGAAAGCTCCCCGGCGTGTGCGCGGTTCATGTCGCCGCAGACGACTATCCCCAGCGGTGCAACGGCAAGGAAGCCTCCGTTGGGCAGAAAAGACGCGACCGTCGCAAGAGCCTCCTTCTCTGTAAGAACTATGAACTCTGGTGTTTTCTTGTCGCATGCCGTCGGTGCCGACATCGCAGCCGAAAGTATCTCAACAACCGTTTCCTCAGGTATAACCTTCGGCGAGTAACTTCTAACGCTTCTGCGGGCAAAAATACGGTCAAGGCTGTTCATCTCCATCACTATCCACCTCCTACATGTTACATGTTAAAGAGACAATTCTAAACGCTTGAGCCATTTCGCCGCACCGTCTGCCGCTCCCGCGCGCCCAACGCTGTTCACGCGGAGTCTTGAAATTGGCTCGCTTAATTGTCCGATGCATATCTAACGATACATCTGCCGCTCAGGACTTTTCAGATACTCCGGCACTGGAGAATGTCGCCATCTCGCGCATGATCTTCAGGCTGGCATCAATGATATTGAATGCCAGAGCCGCACCAGTACCCTCGCCGAGCCTCAAACCCAGATCGAGCAAGGGTTTCGCACCAAGTTCCCCCATCACCGCAGAGTGTCCCGACTCGGCGGAAAGATGGCTGAAGAAACAATAGTCGCCGAAAAGATCAACGCTGCTTCCACAGTTCTGAAGAATCGCCCTTGCCACAACCGCGGCCGCGGTCGAGATATAGCCGTCAATCACTACAGGGACACCCTCCGAGGCAGCACCCAAAACAAGCCCGCAAATGCCACCTATCTCAAATCCGCCCACGGCTGAGAACTTGTCAAGAGCATCGCCGCCAAGAAGGCGAGCGTTGACCTCCAGACCCATCTTTACAACCTCGATCTTGCGGCTCAACGACGAGTCGTCAATGCCGGTCCCCCTGCCCACGACAGCTTCGGGCAAAATATCCAGAAAGACCGAATACAGTGCCGCAGAGGAGGTGGTGTTGGCTATACCCATGTCGCCCGTTCCCAGAAGCGTGGCGCCGTCCGCGACAGCCTTTTGCGCGACTTCTATTCCAGCCTCGATGCTTGCGACCGCCTGTTGTCTGCTCATGGCTGGGCCACGTGCGAAGTTTTTTGTGCCCGGCGCGATACTTCTACACAGCAAAGTGCAGCCCGGCGCGGATGGCAGGGCACTGTCGCCGGCAACTCCCATGTCAATGACTACGAGAGAGGCGCCTATATGCCTCGCCAAGACATTTATCCCCGCGCCGCCATTTGCGAAATTCGCAATCATCTGCAAGGTAACGCTTTGAGGAAAGGCGCTGACACCCTCCTCGGCCACCCCGTGATCCCCGGCGAAGGTCAATATGGCCGGATTCTCGATGCGGGCATCGAGGTCTCCCCTGGCCGCGACGTACCTGACGGCGCACTCCTCCAGCATCCCGAGGCTACCCTGGGGTTTGGTCAGCGAATCCAGCTTCCTGCGTGCATCAACGGCAACACCAGCATCCGCCGGGCAGATTTTGTCCAGAACCGATTCAAGCAAACTCATAAGTCTCTCCAGTATTCACATTTGATAGAGCCAGTTTCAAAACACCGCGTGAACCGCGTTGGGCGGCAAGCTGTTTTGGCAGGCCGCACGGACACGGAAAGTTTTGAAATTGGCTCAATAGTATCGGCACCCATATTCTAGCACCTGGCGCAAAATTATCAAACCAACTCCTTCCGTCCTTGGTCTCAAATCCGGGAGCCATCGTTCGCCCGTATTGCCTGGGCTGCCCGCACCATAGCCAGATAATTTTCGGCCGGCACATAGTCAGGAATTGAATTGCCTGAACCCAGGGCATATCCCTGCGCAGTGTCGCGATACCGGGTGCCGTGTTCGATGACCGCAGCATAAACTTCATCGGCGCTTTTCTGGCACAAAAAGTCCATGTCAAATCCCCCCGCCAGGCCGATGCGTGAGCCGTAATCGGCGATCCACCGGTCAAACGGCGCAATGGCGTCTTCATTGGAATGTTTGGCGTCAATGCCGACATCAATAATATCTTCCATGACTTCAAACAGGCATCCGCACGAATGAAACAGAAACGGTTTGCCGGCTTCATGGACGATGTCAATGACGCGTTTGTACTGGGGCAGAATATGATCACGCACAGTTCTCGGATTGGTCAGCAGCGAACTTTTGAAGCCCAGATCATCGCCGAAACGGCAAGCCACAAATGCGCCCTGGTAGTTGTCCAGAAGTTCCTGCCACAGGATGCATAGGTAATCACCGATTCTCACGAACAGTTCCGCGTAAAGCTCCGGTTCATCAACCTGCATGAACGGAAGGTGTTCAAGCCCCACCAGATCTTCCGCGTTCTCAAACACCCCATTGCCGATTCCGCCGACCAGCTTCATGCCTTCGGGAAGCACTTTGACCAGGGCGTCAAATTGGCCGCGAGCATGCTCCCAAAAACGGCGCGGCATATCGTCCCAAGGGTATTTCTCAAAATCAGAACGACTCTGGATCGGCCCCACTCCCCCGCTCAGGGCATGCGGGCCGGGGCCAGCCGCACGCGAGGAAACCTCAAAGGTGATCACGTCATAAGTCATGTCCTTGAAGAAGGCGCAGTAGTTTCGGAAATATTCCTCCTGATCCTTGCCGTCTCCGCCGGCAAGGTGGACAAACGCCTTGTCCATGATCTTCTCCATTACGCCGGGGCTGATGATGTGTTCATAGATGGGCAGGCGCATCGGGCGCTCATTGTTCATGACCTTTTCAAAATGGCGATAATCCGGTTGAAAATCCATCTTCTTACCTTTCGCGTAACGGATTGACTGATAAAAATTTTGTCTTTCATCATCAGGTGACACTACCTGCGATGAGGGCAAAGTTCAAGCCCTGGTTTAAACTTGACACTTTATTTTGCATGTTACTATTGCTTCCCCTCGTCATCCGTTATCGTCGCCGTTATCGTCTGCCGACCGCGTTGTCTGGCCTGCCGCGCCGGAGCCTTGGCGAAAGCTGGTGCCGGCGGGATAGTGTTCAGCTTTCAAATTGGCTCTAATGTCCTGAAAGCGGTATCTTGAGGATGCCGTTCACGAATGCCATGCGTGTCGGGTAAATAGCGGCAAGAACTGGGGCTCCTGCTCCAGACACCGAGGATTTTAAGGGCATGAGGGAGCACTTCCGGAAATATAAACTATTTCGCGGAAAATATTTTCATGTCAACTCCCGGTGCAGTGAGATGACGGCAAACGGGAAGACTTGTGCCCGGAGGTCGGGGGCTGTCTTGTTTGTCGCTGTCGACAGATGATGGTGCAACTGTAAAATATTTTTTGAATGCGCGGCTGAAATAGAGAGGATCATTGAATCCGCACTTATAGGCAGCCTCTTTGACAGGCATACCCTGCATCAGAAGATTTTTTGCTTTCCAGAGACGCCTATGCAGAATGTACTGTTTCGGTGTATTTCCCGTAACCCGGTAGAATTCATTTATGAAGTGCTGTACCGTGATGTTCATCTCCCTGGCCAGAACTGATATTTCAGGGATTTTATCATCGACTTCGATTCTGGAAAGCAGTCTCTCCCATCTGCCGAGACGGTGTGCCGGATAGGGTTTGTGCACGATGACGGAGGAGAATGTCAATGCGAGCAGTTTCATTATGGATGAAGATGCTTCCAGATGCCAGGTTGATCTTTGAAGAAGGAGGGTTTCCATCATTTTCTCGAAGACTTCCACAAACTCATATTCCTGTTCACCGACATATATGTCATGGGGAATTTTTCCATATTCGCGTAATGCCGGAACTCCTTGTTGAAACGGAGCGGGGGCAGGATAATAGACTACCTGGTAGATCGAGAGGGGGGCATCACTGCAGACGGAATACCTGTTTATTCCGGAGTAGAAGGTAACGAGATGTTTTTCCCCGGCAATTCCGTGAGTTCCGTCCGAACAGTGATATTCCATTGTTCCATCCAGGATGAGGTATGTGTTGACTCCGGGAATTTTGACCTTGTATCCGGCACCCCCCGGGCAGACATAAAAGCTGGCGAGAACAATTTCCGGCATAAGCCTTTCCTCAAAGATTTCTTCCCAGCGCCGTTGCATGGTGTTCATAGGTTTCGTCCTTGATACTTTAATTTAGTCTATATATTCATTAATATAATCCCTATGATATAGCTTGTCAAATCGCAATGCATATATAAAGTTAATATACAGAAAAAAATGAAGGAGAAAATCATTTGATGAAAAAGGTAAAACAGAATTGTGTTGCAGAGTTGGATTTCATTCCTTTTGAAAACCACAAAGACACTTTCAGCGAAGCTGAGTTTTCCGCGACGTTCACAGCACCGGACGGAAGCTGTAAAACTGTTCCGGGTTTCCGGACAAATACGGGGAAATGGAAAATTCGATATTCCTCAGCGGTAAGGGGGATGCATTCCTACCGGACAACCTGCAGCGAGAATGGAGATTCGGGACTTGAAGGAAAGACAGGTGAAATCATGGTGGAAGCATATCGAGGGAAGAATTCGCTGCTGCTGCACGGCCCGGTTGAAGTTGCCGCAGACGGGCATCATTTTCAGCACAGTGACGGAACTCCTTTTTTCTGGCTTGGGGACACCTGGTGGATGGGGCTTTGCAAACGGATGACGTGGCCAAAGGGTTTTCAGATGCTGGCAAAGGATCGTGTGAAGAAAGGTTTTACGGTCATCCAGATCGTGGCCGGTCTGTATCCCGACATGCCTGCCTTCGACGAGCGTGGTGCCAATGAGGCTGGATTCCCATGGGACAAAGACTACAAACGGATAAATCCTGAATATTTTGACATTGCAGACCGCCGGATCCAATATCTTGTCGAATCGGGGCTTGCTCCATGCATTGTAGGGTGCTGGGGGTATTTCCTTCCGTGGATGGGTATTGAAAAAATGGAAAAGCATTGGCGTAATCTGGCCCGACTTCCTCAATTTGGGCAATGAATTGAGGCTGGGAGGGGAATTTTTTGTCACTACAGATCGTCCGCCGCCTTGCGTATCCAC
>JAFGFR010000296.1 GCA_016930955.1 Victivallales bacterium
CGAAGGCGGCGTATAGTCCAGAGTCCTGCATTTCCTTCCATGAGTTCTCCATGATGTTCCCGAGTTTGTATTCCGGGAGGACAAAGAAATCGCAGGGATATACGTTACCGTTGTGTTCGACCACAAAATACTCGCGGCAGTCCGTCCCCATGGAGCATACGTTGGAGACATTGTCGGTCAGCTTCGCCAGTATCGAGTCGAAAAGCCTGACGGACACATGATGGACATCTCGCGGGTACCACTTGTCAAATATCCTGCAAAGGAACTCGCCCCAGAGCTCCGGTCTCGCCGAGAAGTCCGAGAGTGCGCCGTCCTTCTCGAACTCCACGCACTCGATATATTGATGATAATTTACCCCGAGCTCCTTGAGATAGTCGTAGATCAGCTCCGGATCACCGATGTTGGCGCTTGTCACCAGAGTCAGCACGTTGAACTCGACATTGTTCCTCTTGAGTACATCCAAGGCTCCCATCACCTTTGCGTGGGAACCATTCCCGGAGGCATCAACCCTGTTCCTGTCGTGGACATCGGCCGGGCCGTCTATGCTTATCCCTACCAAGAACTTATACTCATGAAGGAATTCCCCCCATTTGTCGTCCAGCAGGGTGCCGTTGGTCTGAAGCCCGTTGGAGACCAACGCCCCAGGAAGTCCGTGGGCCTGCTGAAGCCTCACTGCACTTTTGAAAAAGTCGAGCCCCATAAGTGTCGGCTCGCCGCCTTGCCATCCAAAACTGTGACTCGGCATGTCAAGCCTCATGAACGAGGATATCATCCGTTCGAGAATTTCTGGGCGCATCATGTGGTCAGCGCCGAAAAGTTCCCGTTTGCCCAGATAGAAGCAGTACCTGCAGCGCAGGTTGCAACCGTAGGACGCAGGTTTGACAAGAAGCGAGAAAGGCTTCATATTTTTAAGCTCCGGTATCGTCCCAAACAAAGACATGCCGCTCACGGCATGGCCAGATACAACACTGAATGGAATCTAGTGCCGGACAAAAAGGAAATCAAGCTCGGTTTTCGGGTTTCCCGGCTTCCCGCGTCGCTCTGCGAGCTATGCAGGACACAGTCGAGCTACGCCGTGACAAGTCGCCGGCCAGACAGGATAAACCCGAAAAAAAACCAGTTGGAATTCACTCGTAATCCGTTCTCGTCGCCGCTCTCGTTATCCGAAACAGAAAGATTGAAATTCCTTCATTTTTCTCAACATGGTGCCACTCTGACCTCCCCGAGGTAAGGTGTTCTGAAAATGAACTCGACTTATCCTTTGGAGTCCACGATTCATCGTGTCTTCCTCTGTAATCGGTGGTGGATGTTCACTGTTTGAAGATGATTTCGAGTGAGTTTTTGAGGTATTTCTCGTCAGACAGGCCGTCGGTGGCGTCTTGGGGGAATTTTGCGATATCCGCGAGTTGTGCGACGATTTGGGAGTATATTTTTTTTCTTGCGACGGGTTCGAGGGTGTTTCTTCTGAGTAGTGCCTTGAGTATGATTGCGGCGAGTTCGGGTGGAGTGTTGTACCTGAGTCTTGCTGCGATTATGGGGTAGTCCTTGAATGAGTTGTACTTGTCGGGCGTGATGCTGCTGAGGTCTGGGGAACCTGCCTTGATGTTTCTTACGACGACGGTCCTTGCGGCGATGTCGCCTAGCCTTTGGTATCTTTTTGTGAGCAGGCATGAGATTGCCCCGGTGAGGTAGAATGATGGCAGCAGGTCAACAGTGCGGAGCAGGTTTCGGATGATGATCTGCGGTGCGGTGAGGCGGAGGCCCTCGGCGTCAACCACCTGGAGCTTGCATATTCTCTTGCCGAGTGTCTTGCCGTTCCATATCCACTCGAAGAATATGAAGTACAAAATGTTGATTGCGAAGAAGAGTATTATGGACAATGCCTGCGAGACCGAGGGGGAGATTGCGCCGGGGATCAGCAGTGAGTATGTGATTATGTTCTGGATTGTGAGGATGCATGCGAGGTCAATGAAGTATGCGATGCATCTGGTCGGCGGTCCGGCGAGATGCAGTGGGAAGACCACTCCCTCGGGAGTCCTTATGAGCATCAGGTTAGACTTTTCCATTTTTCTTTTTCACGATTGGGATTGACAGGAATGCGGCGAGGAGAGCCAGCTCGACGGTGCCGAAGAAGATTTTCACGGCGTATGGGATTGCAGGCTCATGGTACTGCGAGAAGAACGCCTCGATGATTGCCGCCCAGACGAGTATGACAGCCACCCCGCCGATGAGCGAGCAGATGTCTTTGGCCTTGGCCTTGAGCATCGCGGTCCTCCCCCCGGCGGCGGGCTTGAGCATGCAGTATCCGAGGATTATGCCGGCCTGCCCGGCGATGAGTATGGCGGGTATCTCCACCGAGCCGTGTGGCAGTATCCAGCCCATCAGGAACACCAGATGCCCGTCGAGTATGTAGTCGACCGCGACACATCCGAGGATGACGCCGTTGTAGAAGAGCAGCACGATTGTCCCGAATCCCCAGAATATCCCTAGGACGAGCGCGTTAATGGAGACCTGGATATTGTTGGTCATCAAATGCGCGGCGAACTGTGCCTGGTATTGCTGTGTCTCCTTGGATGCGGTGTTCTCCTCGTGCTTCACCCGCTCGCCTGGGCTTTGCATAAGATGGGAGAACTCGGGGATCAGGACTTCCTTCGCGTCGTTGTCGACCACCACGGCAACGCCGCCGAAAGTTGCGCCGAAGGCAAATACTGTGGCGGACACGGCGAAGAATCTGAAGTTTCTCCTGAAGGTGTCGGGGAACTCGACGAGGAACCATCGGAGGCCCAGCCTGGCGGTGGCCTTGAAGCCCGGGAACATGCCGCGGCGGCTGCCGCCGTGGACATGCGAGTAGGCCCTGGATACGAGTATCTGCAGGTATTTTTGTATCTCGTCCTCGCCGGAGAGGGTGGATATCTTCACCAGATCCTCCGACACCCTCGAGTACAGGTAGCTGAACCTTTTGATCTCATCCACTGAGAAAGACGCCTGCCCGAGATCGGACCTGCGGTCGAGGAAGGACTCCAGCTCCTTCCAAAAAGTTTTTTCCCTCTCGACAAAAGCTTTTACATCGAGTATCACAGCAGCTGCCTTCTTTTTATTCTCATGTACTCTGACACGACATCGGCGGAGAATGCCTCGGAGTCGGAGAGCGAGAGGTCTATGCCGGACTTGAACAAAGATTTCCTTGCCGCCGCGAGTTCGGACCAGCCGACATGCCCTGCGAGTTTCTCGTATATGCCTGCCGCCGAGTCTGGATCGGCGCCCTCGAAGAGAGGCGCGAACCCGTCGCAGCGTATCGAGTTCACCACGCAAAGGTGCTTGCCTCTGATCAGGCTGGCGTATGAGAGGAAGTCCTCTGCGATGGCGGGGTCCTCGATGTCTGTCATGAAGACCAGCAGGGCTCTTTTCCGGAAATTTGCGCGGATGAATGAGAAGATCTGGCTGTAGTCAGGCGAGCATGGCTGCGGGACTGCGCGGTAGACGGCCTCGCGGCAGGTGTTGTAGTGCTGCTTCCCGCATCCTGCCTTGACGAACTTGCGCACGCCCGAGTCATATAGGATTATACCGAAGTTGTCGTGCTGCCTCTCGGCGGCCAGGGCAAGCACCAGTGAGGCGTTGATGTAGAACTCCAGCCGGTTTTTCCCTTCGGCGGGCTTGCCGCTCAACCTGGAGGTGTCGACAACCGCATAGATGTCCTGGGTCTGCTCCTGCTGGTAGACTTTGCAAATGGGCCTGTTCCGTTTGGCCGTGGCTTTCCATGAGATGATGTCCATGGGGTCGCCTGGAATGTACTCGCGCAGTTTCTCGAACTCCCTGCCTTGCCCGAGAATTCTGTCCAGGTGCAGCCCTGAGCTCTGTCGGTTGAGGAAGAACCCGGCAAGCTTGCGTCGGTCATCCCTCAAGTTAGGGTATACCCTGACGGCGCATTGCTGCAGTTCGAGACGTCTTCTCAGGCACCAGAATCCGAGGGGCGAACGAAGCTCAACCAGACATGCGGTGATGTTGAATTCGCCTCTTTGAACAGGAGTGCATGAGCATTCCACCGCGAAGAGTCCTGGGGAGGATATCTGCAGAGGGAACAATGCCTGCGTTGGTGCGAGGGGTTCAGGGAGAAGCGGCTTGAAGACCATACGGCTGCCCGCAGGCATGCCGCAGTCGAAGGAGAATTTGAGTGTCCCCTGCTGGAAGACGGAGAACCGTGTGAGCTCGGGAGTGGATACAGAAAGTTCCCCGCCTCGCAGCTTCACGGACAGCGCGTCGAACAGCGCCAGAATCGCCAGCAGCAAACAGGCAGCTAGAAACACGGTCCTGAAATGTCCCGCATGAGTCGCCGCCGCAGAGAGCGGGAGCAGCATTGCCACCCATAGTATAATGTTAGACGGGTAAATCATCTGGGCACGGGAATCTCCTCGAGTATCTGCGACACGACTTCCGGAATGCTGAGTCCCTCGATCTCGAATTCGGGCCTGAGCACCAGTCGGTGTCCGAGTATCGGCGCGGCAAGCTCCTTGACATCGTCCGGTGAGACGAAATCCCTGCCCTCGAGCATGGCGTGCACGCGCGTGGCGAGCAGGAACGCCTGTGTCGCCCGTGGCCCGGCGCCAACCAGCACGGCGGAGTGCCTCCTGGTAGTCCTGACGACCTTGACCATGTAGTCTATCAAATCCTGCTTCACGGTGACCCCCCTGAAAGATTCCTGCATGCGCGGCAGCTCATCGGGCGGGAATACCTCCTGCACCGCGCCGGAATCCAGGATCGCCTCGGGAGATTCGCCCCCGAGCATCCTCGATGCCAGAAGAGCCTCCTCCTCCTCGGAGGGGTAGCCCATGTCTATCTTCAGCAAGAAGCGGTCCTTCTGCGCCTCGGGCAAGGGGTATGTGCCCTCGAACTCTATCGGGTTCTGGGTGGCGAACACCGTGAAGCTGTAAGGCAGCGGGTGGGTGGTGTTGTCAATCGAGACCTGCCTTTCCTGCATCGCCTGGAGCAGAGCCGACTGCGTCTTCGCCGGCGCCCTGTTGATCTCGTCGGCAAGCAAAAAGGATGTGAATACCGGGCCCTTGAATAGCACGAACTGGTTATCCTTGAGGTTGAAGCTGTTCGTCCCGGTGATGTCCGCAGGCATCAGGTCAGGGGTGAACTGGATCCTGCGGGTCTCGCAGCGCATGACTTTGCCGAGCGTCCTGACAAGCAGGGTCTTGGCTATTCCGGGGACACCCTCGACCAGCGCGTGTGAACGCGACATGATTGAAATCAGCGCGAAGTCAATGACCCGCTGCTGTCCGATGATGACCTTTGCGATCTCGGATCTGGCCTTGTCCAGAAGCTCGCGTGTCCTCTCGATCTCGTTCATCTTGTGTCACCTGTTCTCCTTTCACGGAGCACTCTGCTGACATGCGTGTACACGTCCAGAGGCCGCTCGATGTTGTTCTTGTTGTTATTGCAAATATCCTTTACACGTTCGATCTTGCCGTCAGGCACCCTGTTCCTTGCGGTCTTGAGCCACTCGCCGAGGCAGGTTTTGATCAGCGAATCTTTTGGTATGCCGTTGGACACGAGAGAATTGAGTCCTGAGAATCTCGAGAACCCGGATTCGACCACACCTGCCTCGAGGACTTTCGAAATGCCTGGTTCCGGGACGTTCTCGATAGAGCAGAAGTTTCTCCAGAGCAGCAGCAGTGCAATCAGCACGAGATTGCCGACCAGGAGCTCGAGCTTGTACTTCTTGAAAAGCCATGCGATGTTCCTGCTCTCCTCGACTCCCAGATGATGCTCGTCGAATACGATCTTTGTGGCTCCTTCTGCGATATGTGCTAGCATATGTGAGTTACGGTGGTTTTTCAGCGCCTCGTTGGACACTGGATATGAGCATGAGAAGAGGAATATCCTTCCGTCGCCGAATCTTGCCGCCACGCCCACTGGACCGCTGTCCGAAGAATAGATCGTCTGCCACCCCCCTGCCTTTCCCGGGACAAGATAGTGCCCGGAATGAACCACCAATGGTGGTGGGCTGCCCTCGGGGAAATACCCCTCCTGCGGGTAGGCCATCACGCTTCCGCCTTCATAGCTGCTGTCTGTATCGAGCATGCAGGATACAGCATCCGTCTGAAGGTGTGCGGCATCCTCCGCAATAATGCCAGGATCGCAGGAACCGCTGCCTTCCTCATCCTTGACCTGCGTTGGGTTTTCAGGGGATTCATACTCCTCATCTTCCTCCAGGACGTCATCCTCTTCGCAGCATGGCTCCTCTGCCGAGGCACTGCGCGTCCTTCGGGGGAAAGGGCTTGGGTCGTAGAACCCGGCGAAGGTGCCGCCTGCCAAGACAAAAGCCAGCATCTCCCTGTCGTCCTGCGGCCTCCAGTAGGATGCAATCGCCGTCCGGAGGAGGACCATCCCTTTCGGGTCGCATATCTCCTTCACCGGACTGAAGTTCCTCGAACACTCCAGGCCGGATTCGAGGTAGGAGTCGTAGAGAGCCTTGCAGCCCATGGGGTCAGGGCGGAAGGAGGAGTATCTCGGATATATGTCGCCTTGCGAAAACCGCAGATGGAAAAGGTTGGCAACCCCCATCAGAAACACCATGGCGGCGCAAAAAATCATCGCAATGTTCAACAATCTATTGTCGTTCATCGGTGCCCTGAATGACTTTGAAGTTGCTCATAAAGGAATCCACCAGTATCTCATCTGGCACGCAGTTGCCGTACCAAACAGACTCGAATACCGACAGGCTGTCCCGGAATGCCTCGATGGTTCGCAGACTCCCGTGACGCCTCCGCCGTACTTCCCTGAGATAGTCGAGGTTGGTCTTGTGTTTCGCGATTGTGAGCGCGTTCTGCTCGGAGAGCGAGACTATCGAGGCCAAAAAAATTGCCCTTATCGCCAGTCTTAGCTGCCCTTCTGCGATCATTTTTCTTGCCAGCTCGAGCCACTCGGAGTTTTTCAACAAATCCGCCACGATATTGTTGTCGCGCAAGTCAGGGGCCTCGGGAATCCTCTGGGGCTCGATGCCCTCGGCCATGGCGTAACGCCTGCGCCTTTTGAATGCGATGAATCCGAGAGCTGCGAGTATCGCAAGGAATATGACGGACAGCATCATGGAGTTAGCCGAGACCCACGACGCGAATGATGCTAATCCTGACGCGCCACGCTGCTGACTCATCGACGGCAGAATGTTCTCGAGCCAGGAGTAAATCTTGTCTAAGACATCATCGATGAAATCAACCAGTGAATCGAGGTATGTGATGATCAAACCTC
Organism: Victivallales bacterium; assembly: GCA_016930955.1. Classification (GTDB taxonomy): domain Bacteria; phylum Verrucomicrobiota; class Lentisphaeria; order Victivallales; family JAADHT01; genus JAFGFR01. The sequence continues at coordinate 7,252 of JAFGFR010000296.1, forward strand.
TTTCAGACTCGCCGGCGGCTGATTGAGGCATCCGCCATGAATACTCCCTGCGGCTGAGAACCCTTTCTATGCTCGAGTCGAGCCGTTCGGCGTTTGCCGCTGCATCCGCTATTGGGCCGACTTCTGCCTGGCCTGAGTCACCCGAAGCCGGAAGACAGATCATGCACGCCACTATAATCAATCCTGCGGCGGCGGTGCTCGAGGCACGCCTGAGCCTTCCCAGACTCGCCAGCATGTCAAATCCCTTGAACACTGACTCGGCATAGAAGAGCCTGACCGTGTAGGCAGTTTTGCATAGCGGGTCAACGCAGAGATATGCAGCCCCGAGCACAACAGACCAGAAGGTCGAGTTGAAAACAAGGTTGAAGAACAGATCTGTCCCGCCGAGGTTGGCGAAGGGCGTGTTGACGCCAAGAAAGGTCTTCAGCATGAAGGGCAGCAGAAAAATCAGCATCCCGGCATTGAGGACAGCCATGGTGAACACGACCAGTATCGTGGCGCATAGCAGGTAGGTTTCCACCGGATATCTCACTGTGTTCCTCGATGCGCTGACAATATTGTCCTTTATAGATCCCCTCTCGCTCGCAACAACAACAGTGAAGGAGTTGAAGAACGACAGCGTCCACGGCAACAGGCAGACCAGCAACGCAGACACAGGCAAAAGAACCAACGCCGCAGGTTGGACTATCCCCTGCTTGAGCGCTATCTCTGAAATCTCGTCAAATGATGCCCTTGTGCGCGCCGAATGCGTAAGGCACTCCATCACTTTCCTGCAGAAAAGTGCCTGGAAGGTGTTCTTCCAAAGCATGAGAAGCGCCATGAGCACGGCGTACGGAGGGAGCATTCTAAGCGCGTCGGAGCTTTGGCGCATGTCGTTGAGGAAGTAAATGAGACCCAGGACGAATGGCAGCGTCCCGAGGAGGTAGACCGGCATCAGCACGCCCAGCTTGACACGCAGAAGGTGCAAGGACTCCTCGGTGCATTCAATCGCGGTGATCTTCCCGGTCTCGGACACGGCCTTCTTCCTGAGCAGCTTCGTCTTCATCGCCTAAAACTCCCCCGCGAGACTTTCCAAGAAGCCGGAGCCGTGGAATTTGTGCGGTATGGCGGCAAGCAACCTCCCGGTCCAGAAAAAAAACGCCCAAGATATCAAGAAACCAAAGAAGAAAAAGGTCAACATGAGAGAGCGAGCCATGACGCGTTTCCATTGTGCCGCCGTATCCTTCTTGCGTTCCATCAAGGAAAGGCATTCCTTGCAGAGCATCTTGCCCTTATGCTCCGTGATGCACTCGCGGCAGAAGAACCTCGAGCACTGCGGACAGCGAGCGGCGGCTTCCCTGCCCGCATGGTTGTGGCAACGAACTTCTCTGAGGCTTTGACTGCCTATGTCCATAAAGCAAACTTCAACTCCCTTCCAGGCCGAGCAGAATCTCCTCCAAGGGTATTTGCGGCTGTTGCTGTACTATAACGCGGTTTATCCTTCCGACCACCTCGACTGACTGCTTGAAGTAGTTCGAAATGACCACCGGCTCGCGGGAATTCTGCGTCGTTATCACCGCGTTGGCCGTGGGGCCCCTCCAAAGCCTCAGCGAAAGGTAACCAAGAGAGATAAGGGCAACAACAATCAGCACCCAAGCAGTCTCAACAGAGAAAGAGTACGATAAGGCAGCAAGTAAGGAAAATAAGACGAACACACAAATTGCGACTATGCTGCAGACCATCCCGAGAACGTTCCTGCAGACGTTGATCATGCAGATGTCCTTGAAGAAAAACCTCCTGTAGTACTCGTTGCCGAACGTCGAGGTGGCTATCAGCAAATGGTCCTCGGCGCAATATACCCTTGTTACAGACCCGGTGATCAGGTTCGCCGATGAACATAGCTTGCTGTATTTTATCTCCGACATGCCAAGAACCTCACCAGTCATTGAAAATAGCGACAATGACAAATAAAGAAACTATGATCTGTATAGCCGATATGGCAATTGCCATGACAAACCTCCATTTGCTTCTTTGGTAGGGGGTCTTCATCCTGTTCCAAAAGTATATGCTGCCGAAGAGGGTCGCCGGGGCGGTGATGAGGGATATGAGGCACATCAGACTCGAAAGGACTGCAATGTTAAGCATCAGTGAGTCGTACATGAAACCTTGGCTCTGCAGTGTGGCGATCTTGCCCCTGGAAGCGTTGAAGCACTTCGGGCAAAGATGCATTCCCTCGAGGTTTATGTCGCATAGACTGCACAGGAACACGCCGCATTCGCCGCAATGCGCGGTGGCCACCTTGCCCTGATGGTAAAAACATGCGGAATGCTCCTGGGACACCAAGGTCTCGGGCTTGCTGCCCTTGTCGAATTTCGCGACGCTAGCAGGATATATCCAGGCGGCCTGGAGCGTGTTGCATCTGGGGCAATGGAAGGGAACCCCGCCGCCAAGCATCAGTTGGGTGAGTATGAATCCGCATTTTGGACATGCCGGCGCTTCCATGTTACTTGTACACCACGCGGGTCGAGCAAAGCATATCGTGCAGTCCCCTCTTCTCGTCATCGAACGCGGCGATGATGTAGCCGATGTTCAAAGTGAACCCGTTGAGCACTTTTGCGAAATAGCGCCCGACAGCCTTGCCGGCAGTAATCTTCTCCGTCCCGTCAGCATTGATCACCTTCAAACCAAGCAGCATCTTGCCCGGGGTCGCATTCTTGCGGGTGAGAAACCATACATCATAAAGAAGCGGAATAAGAAGGCCTACCACGAAGTTGAGTATTTGCAGAGCAATAATCATGACAAAAACACCCGGGCCGCCCTCCTCCCCGACAGCAGTGAGCAGCCCGATTACCAGTCCCATCACAAAACCAATCGGAAGACCCAAGAAAAATGTTATGAACCCGTCAATGATAAGCGCCAGCGCACGTATCCAGAACCCCCCGTAGCGATGGTAGACCTGCCCCTTCTTCCCGCTCTCCTGCATCTTCCGCAGAAACGCAGGCTTGCATTCGGCGCATATATCCACACCGTCGATTTCAACAAGCTCGTCGGGAGAGAAAAGCCTCTCGCAGTGGAAGCATGCCTTGCCGGATGGCGGCGGGGATTTCTCCAAAGGGAGCACGTAGTCCTCGGATTCCGAGCTCAGCAGCGGCGCCAGCTCGGACTCCTCGAGCTTGACCCAGTTGTCCAGGCCTGAACGCCATACCAGCGTGTCGGGCTTGAGTTTGCCCTCCAGCACCATGCCGGAGATCTCTCCCTCGTCAAAAGGCCCGCGCTGCTCCCCACCATCCCCGTAATACCATTGCTGTTTCGCCATGCTTGCCCCATTTGCTCAGATCATGCATCATCTCAGGGCGTTTAATCTACAGCATGTTCCCGGCTAGTTCAAAGCACAAAAAGTGATTTAAAATCGGCCCCCATGACGAAATAGCTCTCATCAGGCTTGTCTTGAAGTTTAGCGGCGATATATTCATCATGCAAAGCTAAAGCTGCCGGCCGGAAGAGATTCCATAGGCCGCATAGACATCGAGCATGCCAAAAATAAACTCATAGGGATTTGTTTGAAATATGGTTGGTGTAACAATAGCCACACTGGCACCGATTTTCCTCATAATCGTTCTGGGCTGGCTGCTGCAGACAAAAAGACTGCTTCCTGAGGGTTTCTTCACGGGGATGAACACGCTTGTCTTTTATTTCGGCCTGCCAAGCCTGCTGTTCCTGAAGATCGCCACATCGCCGCTTGAGCCTGGGCCGGCGCTCAGGATATTCCTCGCGATGATGTCGGCAACCGCGGTTGTGCTTCTGACAGCCTACGCGGCGGCACCTTTCCTGAGACTCGATAAGCCCGGTACGGCGGCATTCGCCCAGGCAAGCATCAGGGGCAATCTCGCCTATATCGGGCTTCCCTTGATCTTCTTCTCCGCCGAGGGTTCCGACGCGGCGGAGGTCTCCGCCACCGCAGCGCTGGTTCTCGCGCCCGTCGTGCCGGCGTACAATCTCGTTTGCGTGCTGATCCTGTCTCATTTGGGTAACAAAGCCAGACGCCCCACGCCATTCTCGATCCTACTTAAAATCCTCGGCAACCCACTGATGATTGCCTGTATCGCAGGTCTTGCCGCCGTGCTGCTCAAGGTGAAAATCCCACTGGTGATGTCCAGAACACTCGAGCCACTGGGCCAAATGGCTTTGCCTCTGGCTCTTCTATCCATCGGTTCCTCTTTTACCCGCAGAGGGGTTTACAAGCATGTGCTTCCCGCATTCGGGGCTTCTGCGCTCAAGGTGCTTCTTGCGCCGCTCCTAGGACTTGTCTTCGCGAGGATTTTCCACCTCAGCGCAATCGAGACGATGGTCGCGCTCATTTTCCTCGCCTGCCCCACGGCAGTGACCAGCTATATCATGGCCGACCAGATGGGCGCAGACACCGATCTGGCCGGTGGCGCAGTGGCTCTCAGCACCATGCTATGTTCAATCCCACTGTTCATAATCCTCCTCTCCGCAGCCTGGCAATAACCACGAGCCAGGTGCATATTACCCCGACTCCGATGAAAAGGGAAGAGATTGAAATGCCGACAAATCATCCCTCCTGACGGCAGCCCGCGCGCAGGTTAATTCAAATGTAAAGAGCCAATTTCAAAACTCCGCTTGGATCACATTGATTTCGGATATGCGATGCTGCCATCCTGCTGAATCAATGCTGTTCCCCATTGTAGGGCGGGATATATTCGGCCGGCATTATCTTTCGTGAAATGCCTGGCGGTACCGTTAACAATGACTTTCCGGGCATAGGGGGCCAAGATTTCAGGCGGCTCCTTCCCAGTTCCCTCGACAATGACAAGGCGACCTTCATCGCTTATCTTTACAATCCATTTGTCCGGAAGAGGTGGAAGAGAAATTTCCAGAAGAGAATCTGAAGAAACTCCCAGAAGTCCGAGTATGCGCCCGAATATCCCAAGAGACTTTGAAGTGCACCTTATTCTTCCCCCGGAAGCATGGTCTCCGGTTTTTCCAATTTCATGCATCTGTCCGCGGCAGAGAATTTGTTTTGCATTAAGTTCAAGGCAGCTGAGGATGTTCGCCTTGGATGAATCAAGAATTATCGTGCTGCCATCGTTGATTAGGGAGAACGGGAGATCGTTCCCGCATTGGACAAGGGGCTTGCCGTCGAAAATCAGGGTTCTCCCCTCGATTATTGCATAAGCCCTTATTCCCCCTTCGCCGTCAAGGGAGACGGAGGCAATTTTTGCATCCGTGATGAACTTTCCGGAAGTCATTGTGGAATCGACTTGCCCCCCGACATAGTCCTCTCCATCATTAGTCCTGATCCGCGCCACTTGTCCGCCTCCCCAGGCAGGGATTTCCAAACCGATTCCATCGCCACTTTCATGAGGAATCATCACGGAAAGGAATTTACCTGCCACTCCATTTCTCGAAGCATTCAGGACACAATATCCTTCAAGGCTTTTGTCCTTCAATATTTCGATATCCAGAACAGGGGGATGTCGCCCCAAGAAAACACCATCAAGCTGTCCGCGTACATTTTCCCCGACATCCCAGTCATTGTCTGATTTTACAAGATTGTCATTGACGGTGAGGATCCTGAAACGGCCGCCATCCTGTGGAATTTCATCGCCTGGAGTCCATTTGAGATCTTTTGTAAATACAGCGAGGGCGATGCGACCGCCGCTGTTCGACTCTATTTTAAGCGTTATTTCCTTCCCTGCGTCAATTTCTATTTCACTGTTTTTCTCCGGAAGGATTTGCAGCCATGACCAGCCGTTACGGAAAAATCCGCGTCCAAAATATGCGCAATTGTATGGGACAGCCTTCCCGTTCACCCAGATGTTGTTCGAGGCCCATGCGGCGGGGCTTGGATCGCTTCGGACAAGAAGCCATGCGTGATATGTGCCTTCAGGGACATCGCCATGATGAAAGGTCGACACCCTTCCTCGTTCCAATGTATGCAGATAGCTTCCACCATAGCGTTCTTTTACTTTGAATTTAGCGCCGTCGATTTCGACCACGTTGTTCGGCACAGTTCTGGCGAGCCATTTATACTTGTGTTCTGTCGAGTCTTTTTGAATGTCATCTGATATGGCGATGACTGTTGCAGCCGCCCCCCTTATGAAAAGGAAACGCCTGTCGGCCCTTTCAACTGGGTTATAGTCTTCCCAAAAGAATTTTCCGAATGCGCCGGGTTTGCCGTTCTTGCCATATAGACCTCCTTTTGCAACTCTGCCGTATGCGGATTTCAGGTCTAAGTCGAGCAGATCGGCATATGAATTACCTTGCGCGTTTCTGACAAAAGCTTCAGTGCAGCCCTCTCCCCGCGACTGTCCTTTCCCATCAATATGTACAATGTTATGGAATTTGCTGTCGTATGCTCCTACTCCGGAATCTGCAATCAGATAGGCTCCCTTCGATGCGAGACAGAAGTGCCCCTGGTCAGAATGGGTGTGGCCGGAACGTATGGGATTTGTGTTGACGGCCAGGACGGTATCCCTTTCTCCCCACGCATCCCTGCAGAAGATAAGCCCTCTCTCGGAAAACCATTTCATCAAAGGCAGTTTAGTCCTGTCAAAGTCGGACTTCAGATCGGGAATGCCGCTTATCAGGCTTATGGTCGCATCAGGAATGATTCCAAACTGAGGCATTGCGGCCATCGAAAGCATCCATGAGGCCTTCCCGCCAAAAGTCGATGCCATCCAGGTGGCCAGATTCCCAGCGGAATATGCACCATTGGATTTATTGATGTCAAAAGCCTCGTAGCCCCATGGCAAGGTCTCATAGGCTATCCAGTCCGGCAATTTCGGAAGATTGCTGTCAACGGCCAGGTCAATCCCCCTCAGCTTCAGCGCCATCATGAAAAATGGCAGATCCTTTGTCCCGAATCCCCAGGCGTAGCTCATTCCCTCGAACATCGCGCCGTCGGATGATATGGACTGGCCTATATAGCCACGCGCAATCTTCATGCAGTCCTTGAGGATTCCCTCGTCAAAACCGCTCTCCCCTTCGATAACCAGCGAACTCACACCCAGGTTCGAGGAGTATAGAGAACCCCAGTTGCTGTTCGTGATCAATCTTCCTGTGGGGAAAGGACTTAGTGCGTACCATTCCCCGGCCATTGCCGCCTTTGTCGGCTCTCCGAGCCATGATGAAAATATTTTCCGCGTCCTTTCCCTTTCGTCTTCTGTGAGCAGTTCCCAAACCCAGTCATACGCCAAGGCGTAGTCGGCACTTCCCCATGAGGCGATGGGCTTGAAACTGCCGTCAGGATTCTCATGGAACATGCCTGTTGTACCTTCCGACTTGCCGTCCTTATTGGCGGTGAGCCAGATTCTGAAAAGGGTGACGGCGATATCAGCATCCTTACTGTCCCCGGTAATCTGATAAATAAGCGCCGCAGTCCTGCAACGCGGAAGGAATCCCCCCCAGTGCACCAGGGCATCCTTCCTCATATCTTCGATCCATTTGGGATCTTTCCCGAGAGCCGCCTCCGCTATTTCTCCGCGTCCTCCATGAGCGAAATGCTTGAGCGCCGCCAGATATTTCTGCCCTTCTTCCGAAATGGCCCTTTCCCTTATTGCAGGAAGCTGCTCCCTGGTGAAGATAAGTCGCGGATGCTGTCCGGGAGGTGGAATTTCCACACTCCCGATTCGATGGTCCACCTTATCTACAGCCAGCAAAAAATGTGACTGAACAAAAAGGATGCACACGAATCCAAACAATTTTCTCATCGTCTATTCCATTTACGCAATGTTTCACTCCGCCTTCCGGACGATCTTCAGATCTCCCAGATTACCGATATATGCCATGAAGCTGTTGCTTCCATTGCCGCCTGCGGATTTCACAAGCAGGGTGTTCATTCCTTTTTTCAATGTCAGACTGGTCTCGAAGAGGGTGTCGGTGCTGAACTGAGCTCCATCGATCGAGGCGGTATATCCGTCCCGTCCGCTTACAACGATATTTCCGTTGATGTAGACATTCGCCCACCAATCGCATCCAAGCCAGAATGGCACCATCCTGTCGTCCGGACTCTCGATGTAAAGCAGAGCGAAACACAAATCTTTGTTCCTCACTCCGCATGGCTGAAGGAAATTCACACCTGAACTCGGCGCACGCTCCGGGAAAGTCCACTGATATGGGACCTTGCCATCCGGAAGAAATGCGATCCCTTCTTTCGAGTCGCCGGGAACCCAGCGTATCTTCCTCCCGTCCTTTCCATCATATACGGCATCGAGGCGCAGATCCTTTTCATTTTCAGGGCCGAATTTCTCTTCCATGATCTTGGAGACTTCATCGGCCGTGAGGTTGCTGGATGCAAACGGCCCGGTAACCATCCATTGCGATGCCGGAAGAGAATCACGTACCGGCGCAAGCTCCATTGCTATCACCGCCAGACTGGAACTTCCTTTTATCCTTATCTCCGCGGAATTCCCACTGAGCGGGATATCCCTGCATTTGATCTGGAACGGCTGGCCTGGCTTGACATCAGGCTCTGCAAAGGACAAGGGCTCCCCGTTCAGATCCAGGGAAATCTTTTCCGCCCCCGGCGCAAGCATATCGAGAGTCAAGTCATATCGCGTCTTCCAAAATATCGGGAATGTAAATTTGAATTCACCTTCTTTGGCGAGCAGTACCTTGCCGATACGCAGATCTTTCGATACCGATTCGGAATCAACAAGTTCCATACGTCCATCATCAGCCGTAAGAGATTTTAACTGTGCCGCCTCTTTTATGTGCCGGTAGCTCAACGTAGGAACACCTTCATCGAGGCATACAAAAATTTCTCCGTCCGCATTCCTGACGTAATGGCGTTCCACTCCGTTCACAATTACGGATACGGCATCCGGAGCCTCTATTTTAAGCGGGCGTAAACCGTCGCCGTCGGCAGATACAGTACGGCCGTCTTCTGAAACTGTAATATTCCAATCTTTCGGAAGATCTGGGACTTCGCATTTGACACGGTCACCAGACATTTCACCTTCGACATCCTTTCCGTTAACCACAAGTCTTGTCGCAGCCAGCCTGAGACAATCTACCATGCATCCGCCATCGGCCCTTATGACGATGCATGAGCCATCGTTCATGACATCGGCATTCCCATTTGATGCGGAGACGATGACAGTTTCCCCTTTTCGGAGAAAGCCGCCTTCCGCCATCGCATACGAGGAGGGCATGGAGACATTTCCCTGACTCAATGAAACGACGGCTATCGAGGCGTCGGTTTCAATTTCACCTTTCACCGGCCCAGTTCCACAGCTGCCAGCTACGATATCCATGCCTCCTGGTGATTTGACAACGGCAATTCTGCCATCGCCAGACTCCGGGATTTCGATTCCCCTCCCGTCAAGCTCGTCGTGCGGTGCCATCACACAGAGGAATGATGCAGAGCTGCCTCTCAATCCGGCAACGAGCTTTTTCCTGGTTGATGGGCTTTTCGGAGGGTCTATCCTTACAGCAGGCTCAGTGCCAAGAAATACTCCGTCAAGCACACCTTTGGGATCGCGGCCGATTTCCCATCCGGCATTTTCCGCGGACTTCGCAGATGAGGCGTCCAGTACAGCAAACTCTCCGCCGTCAATCGGGATATTGTCTCCAGGGACCCAGGACAGGTCTCTGCTGAAGACGGCAA
>JAFGFR010000297.1 GCA_016930955.1 Victivallales bacterium
AATACCTAAGAAAACTCGAAAAATGCTTGAAGGCCTTGATATTACTCTGCCTAAAGTGTAGTTATACTAATTAATGGGAAGTTCAGGTTTAATCTTGCCCGAAAGCACATACTTGTATGCCAGCGCGGTGACCAGGAGTTGCATGTCTGCCGCGACGGCCATATCGTCCCGGAGGCTGTGAAACAAACTGTAGAATCGCCCCTCGAAGCCGGAGAAGCCCATCACCGAGTGCTGCCTCAACTTGTAAAGCATATACAACGACATGCTTGAGTCAAACACACCGCAGTCCTGAAGGTCGTTCTTGAGTCGCAAATCGTTGCCGAGCTTACCGTCCAGGGCAGGGTTCTCGTCCGTGCTCATCAGGGCAACGAGATAGTCAATGAGCCTGAAGTCCGGGATGTAGTCACCCTTGAGGAAGAAGAGCTTGCTTATCCTGGAGTCGAGCCATTGCGGCCCGTAGGGTCTGAAGGGATGGCCGAGGAACTTAAGTTTTGCCTTTTTTTTCCAGCGCCGCCAGATCATCCTGAGATGGGTGAAGTCCAGCTCGTGGGAGAGGAAGCCGAGGATTTTCTCGGGGTGGAAATCCTCGAAGTCCAGCCTGTATGGTGCCGCGCTGCAGGTCCCGACGAACAGAGGCAGAAAATGCTCCACGATCTTTATGACCAGATCGCCGATATATTTCTCCTGCGCGGCGCCGAAGTCCTTGTGCCCCGCGGCGAGTAGCCCGGAGAGCTTCCTGCTGCCGAGGCTTATGTGCGTGCCGTTGTTCGCCAGGCTTATGTTGGAGGTGTTTGGCATGACGACAAGGTCGTTGTTTATGATCCCTGCCTCTTTAAGTTTGTGGATGGTGTTGAGATGGCTTCTCGACATCACACGGTGGCAAAGCCCCATGTATTCCATCTTCTCCTCGCCCTTGTCCCATCCGGAAAGGCAAGGGCTCATGAAGAGGTTACGGTAGAAAGAGTCGGGGATGAGCTGGTTCAACAGCTTCTGCCTGACCGGGGGGTGCGGGGCAAAGTACAGCTTGATCTTCTGCCCGCCGGCGGAGATGTTGAATTTCCTGTTGGCATACGCTGCAAGAAGCTGGATGACCAGGAATCTCTGCAGCGTCTCTCTGGCTGCGGCTTTTCCCATGCCTCTCGACTGTTTCATGGGTGACACGTAGAAGGAATGGATTTCAGGCGAGGTGTTGTCGTTAAGGAAGTGGTCGAGCAGTCGCTCGCCGGTTTTTCTCAGTTTGCTGTTGCGATCTCCGCAGCGTCCGATGACATCTGCAAGCGCGAGCTTGAGTATGTAGCTCACGGGCAGACGCAGCTTGCCCTTGTCGTCGAAATTCCTCCAGTCGCATCGTTTACCCTTGGAGGGGTTGCTCTTGTCGGCAAGCAAGTCGTGTTCAAGCACGGATTCGGCGTAGGCGTTCAACCGGCTTCGGGGAAAGCTTGCCCAACTGTTTTCCCAGACATTCTGGTCGTTGCAGGAGATAAAATCATTGAGTTTTCTCTCGCAGCGTTGCGGCATGTCCCCGGAATGCACTCTGCGCCTGACATTCCTGAAGAAACTTGAGTCTTTGATCCTGCACGGCAGATCAACGTCTTCGGAACAGCCTTCTATCGCTGTCTGGAACTCGTTCTCCACCCCGATCGACGCATCGTCGACGGAAAAGGGTAGCGAGGCGGCGAAATTGTCCGAGGAGGACTCGTCTATTCCGAGCGCAAGCTTGATCTTTTTCAGACTCTTGTTTATTTCTCAGCCCCTCCTGCCTTTGAACAACATATATTCCCAGAAGCAAAGATACGCATTTTTGATTTCGATTTTGCAGTCCTTCAGCCTTCTCTGCAGCTCAGGCAGCAGTTGCCCCTCCATTCGCACGTGGTTTATCTCCATCCATCGGCGGAACGTGCCCCAGCGGGTGGCGTGGAAGTCAACTGCTGAAAGTATCCCTCCGGTTCTGAGGTCCTCGCAGGCGCAGTCCAGCACATTCCTGCAGTCCGGGAGCATGGACAGCATGTATGAGCACAGCACAAGGTCGAAGCCTCCCGGCTCCAATGGGGCGGAGTAGCACATCTTCAGCAGGCTCACTTCCCCGGGCAGGCTTTTCCGCGCCACCTTGAGCATGTCCTCCGATATGTCCACGCCAGTCAGACGCGCCTCTGGAAAATGTTTTCCGAGCAGCTTGAGGTTACGCCCCGTGCCGCAGCCTATCTCGAGAATATTTCTTATCTCAGACTCTCCCTTCACCCTTATCCCCGTCACGCACTCGTCCCTGCCGAAAAGGAAAAGCCATCTGGTGAGGTCGTAGATGCAAGAGTGCATCCGGTAATACCTCTGGAGAACCGCGGAGTTCTCCTCGATCCTTGCCGCTTCAGTTTGGCCAGAAGGATTCATAGCACCTCCGCCATATGGAAGCTGCCGTATGTCCCCACCCGGTCGCGTCGGTGAAGCAAGGCGGTGAGCTCCTCATGGAACTTCAACATGCTTGTGTCAACACCGCCCAGAAAAGCCAGATCGCTGCCAGCGCTCCTCAGAAGTATCCTGCCGCCTCTGGAGGAGTTCTTGACAATCTCCGCCCACTCGTCCTTCAAGGCCTCAGGATCGTGCCATGCCAGCCAGTCCTGATGGTCCAGAAGCACGAAATGCGTGTAGCATCCAGGGTTTCTCTTCAAGAAATCCGTATAGCTCATGGTGAAACAGCGTATTTTGCCGACATGTTCTTTAAGGAACTCGAAATTCTCCTCCTTGAGGTAGTTCGGGCAGCATTTGCATTTGTAGCTCCCTGTGAAGTAGACCCGCCAGAAATAGTTGTCGGAAACAGGTATCTCAGTGAATACATGCCTCATTTTGTCCTTGACGTATCCCTCGATCTTTCCGGGATATTTCTCGTTGATAAGCCTTATCTGGGGCCGCGGGACTCCCAGCAAGGTCATCACCAGCGGGTTCTTAACAAGTTTTCTGCTGAGATTGTTCCACAGCTTTTTCTCGATCTCGGCATATATGGCCTTCTGCTCGTCGAGTGTCTTGGCATCGAGAAGCAGGTTTATGTTGCGTTTCAAGGTCTTGCTCGACCTGAAGATGCTTTTGAAGACCCACGCCGCCTTGCCTGCGGTGCCGTGGTAGAAAAAGGAGTCCCTCACCCTCGGCCTTCCGAAATAGTAGATTTTCCTGTCCCAGAATTTTCGGGCGTATCCCGGGAGACCGTCTCGTATGCCGCCGTAGAACGTCTTGATCTCAGGATGGAACCCTATCCCGAACATGGCATACAGGTCCTCGTGGCGGCCGTGCTTGAAAACCGCCTTCTTCAGCTCGACTAGAGCGTTCTGCCGCGGGTTCATGTCCACTGCGTGTATCTGCTCCGGCGAGTCGAGCAGATAGTCCAACGCGTTGCAGCCGGCGCTGCTGATCATCACTATCCTGCTGTCATCACCTATCTTCATTGCCTCGCGGTCTATCCGCGGATCCTCCCAGCAGGTGTTGTATATCAGGTTCTGCCGGTGGACACTTCTGAAAAGAAGGTCGTGGGCTTTTTGGATAAGTTTGCCTTTTATCATCATTTGAGTCTGCCTTTCTTTCTCTTCTTATGTCTTCCGAGCATCTTCCTCAATTCCTTTATCCCCTTGAACTCCAGCATCTCGAGATGCCCGTCAATATGCTCGACCACCGCCGAGCAGGTCTCGGTCCAGCAGCCGCAGTTCGCGTAGGTCATTCCCCCGATAATCTTCAGCTCGGGTGTGTGGATATGGCCGCAAATCACCCCGTCGACCATGCGTCTCCGAGCCTCGTGAACCACCAGCTTCTCGAAGTTGTTCAAGGTCTGTATCACACGCTTTACCTTGCTCTTCAGATACTTCGACAGTGACCAGTCAACCCCGACCTTCCGCGTAAGGCTGTTCAGCACCTTGCTGACGACCACTGCCAGGTCATAGGACCAGTCGCCCACGGCGTAAAGAAACATCAGCTTCTCCCGCAGCATGCCGTCGAACTCGTCCCCATGCAGCACAAGATAGCTTTTCCCCTCACATGTCCTGTGTATGTCGTCCAGCCTTATCCCTGGGAATGCCGGCCCGGCAAGTTTGCGAAGTTCGCGGTCGTGGTTGCCGGGGATGTAGACCACCTCGATTTTTTTTTTTGCAAGCTCCATGATTTTGCCGATGAGCTCGGTGCATTCTGTGCTCCACCTCAGTTTTCTTTTAAACGTACGGACATCAAATATGTCGCCCACAAGATACAGTTTCTGTATCTCGACATGCTGCAGGAATTCAAGCAACTCCTCCGGACGAGAAAGCTTCGTGCCGAGGTGAAGGTCGCTTATGAACAATGTCCTGAATGTTTGTTTTCTACTAATTTTCACTTTACCAGCTTCCTGTCTCAGGAAGATGCTGAAAGCATCCACATGTCTTAAATCTACATACGGCTGGTTAGCTTGGCGTTTGTGGCAGGTTAGCCTTTCGCGAATCTTATAAGATTTGCTCAAATCTCTCGATATTATGGTTTTCCTTTTCGTCCTGACGATGTATTTTTGGTCGTCTCGGGCAAGACGAGAGGATATCTTGCCTGTGTGCAAGATGGGCCTTGATGAATGAAGAGGGTGTTGCGGATGCAGGATATTGCTGTTTTTGCCGTTGACTCCGCCACGGCATTGGGTGCGGAGTATGCCGACATGCGTATCGTTTGTGAGCGACAGAACCGTGTGGTGGTTGAACGCCGTTCGCTGAAGCTGATTGACGAGACCGAGAGCCAGGGCTACGGGATCCGGGTTTTGCGCGACGGCTTTTGGGGTTTTGCCTCGAGCACTGATTTCAGCAGAGATGCCGTGGCCGCCACCGCTCATTTGGCAATACAGACGGCTGTCGCTTCGTCCGCGGTCCCCAAGGCACTGCCTTCACGCATGGCGGTGGCGCCGGCCTCGGTCGCCACGCTGTCGGGCCCGTGTATGGAGGATCCTTTTGCCGTCTCCCACAGCGAGAAGGCGGACTTGTTGTTGGCCGCGACCGACGCGATGCTTAATGTTGCGAATGTTGTGACGGCATTCGGCGTGCTGCAGTTTATCCGTCGCCGTCGAGTCATCGCCAATAGCGACGGCAGCTGTCTGGACCTGACGACGACTTTTGCCAATCCGATTTTGGCGGCCACGGCGGTGGTGGGTGATGAGTCGCAGAGCCGCCAATATCAAGGCGGAGCGAGTCAGGCTGGATATGAGTTCATCCGCGGCTTAGACTTGCCGGGTCAGTCGCGCGGTTTGGCAGAGGAGGCTGTGCTCAAATGCCATGCCGCTGAGTGTCCACAGGGTGTGATGGATTTGGTGCTTGATCCGATGCATTTGGCGCTGACAATGCACGAGTCGGTCGGGCATCCGACTGAGTTGGATCGTATTCTGGGCTGGGAAGCGAACATGGCCGGCCGAAGTTTCGTGCGCACCGAGGATGTCGGATCATTGGGCTATGGAAGCGATCTGGTCAATTTCACGGTCGATAACACCATGCCAGACGGGCTGGGGAGTTGGTTTTACGACGATGACGGTGTGGAGCTGCATCGTTATCCGCTGATCAGACGCGGCATTCTGGTAGGTTTGAACACCACGCGCGAGACCGTGCCGTTCATTGGTGTCAAGAGATCTAATGGCGGATGTCGTGCGGACGGTTTCGACCGAATGCCGATCAACCGCATACCAAATCTTGTCATGGATCCTGGCGCTGACGATGCCGTTACTCGTGACAGTCTTATAGCCGGGGTGTCCCGGGGCATCTATATACAGGGAATGGGGAGTTTTTCAATAGACCAGATGCGCAACAACTTCCAGTTCGGGGGGGATTTTTTCTGGCGTATCGAGAACGGGGAATTGGTGGAGCCTTTGAAGAAAGTGACCTACCAGGCTCAGACCCGCGATTTCTGGTCGAGTTGCGATGCTGTCGCCGGTGCGCCCGATTGGTGCCGGCACGGAGTCATGACCTGCGGCAAGGGCGAACCCATGCAGTTGATGTGCATGACCCATGGCGCCAGCCATACAAGGTTTCGGAACATCAGTGTGGGAGGTGCCAAGCTATGAGGAAGCGCGAGGATATACAGGCTTTGATCGGGCAAATCCTGGCGTTGGTCAGAGCCGACGAGGCGCGCGTGGACTACTGGAGCAGGCGCGAGCTCGCCGCACGTTTGGGAGAAAATGTCATCACCCAGAATCTTTGCACCTCCGAGGAGTGTGTGCGCTTACATGTGGCCAACGGACACCGCCATGGCAGCGCGATCACCAACTGTCTGGATGTGGATTCCCTGAGGGAGTTGGTGCATCGTGCCGAGAGCATCGCCGGCAGCGTGCCTGATGATCCCGAGGCGATGCCGGTGCTTGGTCCCCAAGAATATCCGGAGGTGCCGCCAAGGTATTACGAGGAGGTCTCCAATCTGACACCGGTGGATGTCGCCGGGCAAATTGCCGATGCCATTGCCCCTGT
>JAFGFR010000298.1 GCA_016930955.1 Victivallales bacterium
ACGGTGCGGCGAAATGGCTGGTGCATACCATCAACTGTCTGTGCCCGCCATTTCGCCGTGGCGCATGCCGTGCCTCCGCCCCAACCCCTTGGGCGGCAGGCTCTTTTGGCGCGAATGCCGCGCCGTCGCGGTCGGGACAGACTGGACAGGTATGCCCGCTCCCGCATCGGCGTGGTTTTGCATTCAAAATAGCAGGCCGCGCGGCCACGGGGAGTTTTGAAATCGGCTCAGGATTCCCCGCTATGACGGTGCGATGTCCAGGAAGCCGGGAAAGAATTGAAAGGCCGCGCGGGAAAAGAAATCAGCGGATATGGCGGGACTTTGCTTGCTTTATGTCCTTCGAAGGATTACTTTACATAATATTAGAAATAAGGATTCGCCATATGCTTGGAAAGAGGTTAAATGCTGGGCTGTTTTCTCCCGGGAGATCTGTTTGTGCTCTCTTGCTTCTTCTGCTTCCTTGCTGTTTGTCCTTTGCCTCGACCCTGCCCGCCTCGCCGCCACCTCTGGAGTTCCCAGAAGATGCAGGCAAGGTGATCTACTACGTGCCGCAGTTCTCCGACTTCCAGCAGATATCCGTGCATGAGCTACGTTTTCTCAAGCAAGT
Organism: Victivallales bacterium; assembly: GCA_016930955.1. Classification (GTDB taxonomy): domain Bacteria; phylum Verrucomicrobiota; class Lentisphaeria; order Victivallales; family JAADHT01; genus JAFGFR01. Next base: position 608 of record JAFGFR010000298.1, read on the forward strand.
GCTGGAGGAGGCGAAGGAGAAAAATGTCGCGGCGGTGATATTCGAGATCGACACCCCTGGCGGGCGTATAGATGTGGCCCTTGAGTATGTCTCATTGCTCTTGAAGGCCAAGGTGCCCACGGTGGCGTTTGTGAATCCGCAGGGCATATCTGCTGGGATGATAGTTGCCCTTGCCGCCGACAGGGTGGCGATCAATCCTCACGGTACCATAGGCGATGCGATGCCGATGCAGATGACCCAGCGAGGCATGCGCCCGGTGACTGACGGCGAGGGAGCTGAGCCTACCCCACCGTCCAAGGAAGAATCTGGCAGCAGGGAAGGCGCCGAATCTATGGAGCCCGAAGACGAAGAGCACGGAGAAGCGGAGGAGTCCAAGGAAGATACAAAGGACAAAACCCCTTCCCAAGATGATCACGTAGACAAAAAACTCCGGGAGAAGATGGATCAGATCAAGAAAATGATTGACGAGCTCAAGATTGTTCCCCAGCCAGACAACCTCACGCCCGAGGAGAAGAAGCTCGCCGACAGAAAGTTCCTCACCAGCTACTTCAAGGTGCTCCAGGTGCTCGCCGAGAAGAACAACAGGCCTGTCAAAGTCGTTCGGGCCATGGCCGATCCATACCAGAAGCTGACAAAGGCCGAGGACGGCATTGAACACTCCAAAGTGTCGCCGTTGACTCTTTCGGCCATGGAGGCAAAGGAACTCGGGGTGGTTGACTATATATGCCGGAGCAAGGACGAGATAAGAGATGTCCTGGGCCTTGGTGACTTCGAGATTGTCGTCATGGACAAAAGCCCCACCCAGTACCTCATATACCTTCTTTCGCATCCCTTTCTTTCCGGCCTGCTGATAGTGCTGGGGGTGATAGGTCTCTACATCGAGGCCCGCACTCCAGGCTTCGGCCTTCCCGGGAGCATAGGCATCACGGCGATGGCGCTCTTCTTCATCGGGCATGCCGGAGTGGGCAACTCGGACTGGATCCCCGCTGTCATTTTCTTCGTCGGAATCCTGTTGGTTGCGCTTGAGATATTCGTCATCCCCGGATTCGGCATCGCCGGCATATCGGGGATAATCGCAATCATCGCATCCATGCTGCTGGCGTTCGGATGGAGCAGGATTGAGCTCGCGATCAACACTGTCGGAGTGTCTCTGGTCATGGCTACAGCGGGGATCGTCCTGCTTACGATATATGTCTTACCCAAGTCGGCCTTGTTCAGAAGAATCACATTGGAGCTTTCGCAGGACAATGCTGACGGATACTCCTCACACAGCAAGCCCGATCAGGATTTGGTCGGCAAGGAAGGCCTGGTGCACACGACGCTCAGGCCCGCAGGGCTGGTGATCATAGATGGCAAGCGTCTGGATGTCGTTGCCGAGGGAGAGTTCATCAACAAAGGCGAGAAAGTGAAGGTGATCGCGGCAGACGGAATGAGGATCATCGTGGAAAAGGTGTGATTCCCTGCATCATGATCCAGATCAGCAGGGTTTATACGGGAAAACAAAGCGTTTGAGTTCCAAATATTGAAATGGAGGTGGGCTGATGCCTGTACAACTGATAGTCGTGGTGGCGGTGGTCGGTATTGTCTTTCTGGGAATCGTGTTCTCGGCGGTTATCCCTGTGCAGATTTGGATATCCGCGATTTTCTCGGGTGTGAAGATAAGTTTTTTCTCTCTGATAGGCATGAGGCTGCGCCGTGTGCCCCCACAGATTGTACTGCTTGCCATGATCCAGTCGAAGAAGGCCGGCCTGGAGATACAATCTGATGCCATCGAGGCGCACTATCTGGCCGGGGGCAATGTGTACAGGGTGGTCAATGCGCTTATTGCCGCCGACAAGGCGAACATTCCGCTTACCTTCCAGCGTGCGACAGCCATAGACCTCGCCGGCAGGGATGTGCTCGATGCCGTCAAGATGAGTGTCATCCCAAAGGTCATCGAGACACCCATGGTCACTGCAATCGCGAAGGACGGCATACAAGTCAAGGCCATCGCCAGGGTCACGGTAAGGACCAACATAGACCGTCTGGTAGGAGGCGCAGGCCAGGAGACGATCCTCGCACGCGTCGGGGAGGGGATAGTGACCACCATCGGCTCGGCACAGACTCACAAGTCCGTGCTAGAGAATCCCGACTCGATCTCGAAGGTGGTGCTCGGCAAGGGACTTGACTCCGGAACGGCATACGAGATACTCTCGATAGACATAGCCGACGTGGATGTCGGGAAGAACATCGGTGCGCAACTTCAAATGGACCAGGCCGATGCGGACAAGAACATCGCGCAGGCCAAGGCCGAGGAAAGGCGTGCCATGGCCGTAGCCCTCGAACAGGAGATGAAGGCAAACATAAGCGAGATGCGCGCCAAGCTGGTCGCGTCAGAGGCGAAAGTGCCGCTGGCAGTGGCCAAAGCTTTCCAGTCCATGAAGAAAACAGCTTGAACCTGAAAAATTTTGTGATGCAAACATAAAGCAGCCAATTTCAAAGGAGTAGAATATGACCACTGGCATAATTGTTGTTCTTGTCGCGGGAGCTATCTTCTTCATGATAGTCTTCTCCACGGTGATCCCGATCCCCTTTTGGATCGCGGCAGTCTTCTCCGGTGTCAAAATCAGTATCTTCTCTCTCGTGGGCATGCGGCTCAGGAGAGTGCCGCCGAAGGTGATACTCATGGCGATGATCCAGTCGAAGAAGGCTGGGCTGGACATCCAGTCCGATGCCCTCGAGGCACACTATCTGGCCAAGGGCAACGTCATCAAGGTGGTCAACGCTCTGGTTGCCGCCGACAAGGCGAATATCCCGCTGACCTTGCAGCGTGCGACGGCCATAGACCTCGCCGGCAGGGATGTGCTCGA
>JAFGFR010000299.1 GCA_016930955.1 Victivallales bacterium
AAGAAGGCCCCGGCGAAGAAGGCCCCGGCGAAGAAGGCCCCGGCGAAGAAGGCCCCGGCAAAGAAGGCCCCGGCAAAGAAGAAGTAATTTCTTCGTCGGAATTTTCAACCCCCGTACGCGATCTGCGGTCGGGGGTTCATTTTTGCTGGGATACGTGGAAGAATTATATTGCCAGAACTACTGAGCCAATTTCAAAACTCCGCGTGAGCCGCGTCGGGGGCGCAAGCACATCAGACGGTGCGGCAAAATTGCTCTAACGATTACCTTGCTTTACCCTGCCTCTTATATTGATCTCCAAGGGTTTCCAGCCTTCTGGCTCAGCTATCGGGATGATTATTTTGCATGAGAATGCATCATTTTCCCCGGAGGGTATTATCGAGATTTTAACACGGAAGAGCTTGGGGTTCTTCTTCTCCATGCAAAGAGAATGTACGACATCTGATTGGACGACCGGGTCGGAGAAAACAACTCCTTCTTCGGATGCATCGAGCAAAAATTCCTGCCCCCACTCGATGCCGCTCTGCAATATCCCCGCATACAATGTGTCCGATGGCATGACTGAAACAAGGGGCATCGCGTTGCCCGACAGTGTCAGCGTAAGGAATCGTCGCGCCGGGTCGTTGCTCTCGACATATACATTCTTGCGGTAAGGGCCGTAGATGGAGTCCTCGATAATAACTGCCTTCAATGTCGCATGCTCTCCGGAGGGTATCTCAGTCCTGTCAATCTGCGCCCCGGCACAGCCACAGGTCTTCCTGATCCGGCCGATCTTAAGCACTCCCCCGCCTGTGTTCCGGATTATGAAAGCAACCTCTTTCCGAAGTTTTGCCGGATAAGCTCCGAAATCAATCTCAGAATCTCCTTGAACGGAAATAGTCGGAGCCTCGGCATCAGCGGCATAAGCAACGGCAAACATGGCAGACATGCAGCAGACATACAACAAAACTTTGCCTATACTCCTCAGCATAGATACCTCAGCAAAATTCCAGCCGATTTTCATACTATCCGTGGTCGCGCGCAGCCTGCAGATTTTGGATGCGAGGCCACGCAGATGCGGGAGTGGGCATACCTGCTTGGCCTGTCCCGACTGCTCCGGCGTGGCATTCGCGCCAAAAGAGCTTGCCGACCAAAGGTTGGGGCGGAGGCTCAGCATATGTCACGGCGAAATGGCCGGCACAGACAGCTTCGGGTATGCACCAGCCATTTCGCCGCACCGTCTGCCGCGCCTGCGCTCCCAACGCGGTTCACGAGGAGTTTTGAAACTGCCTCTATTACCTTTACAAAACACACGGCAAGAATATATTACCACATGAATGAGAAATTTAAAGTCGTAGAGCCAATCTCCAAACTACACGTGGGCGCGCGGCCAGCCATTTTAAATGCAGGGTCACGCCGATGCGTAAGAGGGCATAACTGTCCGATCAGTCCCGACCGCTCCGGCGTGGCATTCGCGACAAAAGGATCTGCCGCCCAAAGGGTCGGGGCGGAGGCACAGCCTGCGCTCACAACGCGGTCCACGAGGAGTTTTGAAATCGGCTCCGTATTTCTTATAGGTTTGTTGTTTATCTCCGTCACCGGGGTATTCGCCGGCAGGACTGCAGATGCTTCAGAAGTGTTGATAGAGTTTTTTTTCTCCGGCGGCTGCATCGAGTGCCGCAGGGTGGAGAACCTTGTCATCCCGCATCTGGAGGAGGAGCATGGCGGCAGCTTCGTCATCCATAGGATTGACTTAGGCATGGTCGAGAACGTCCCCACCCTCGTCGCCTATCAGGAGAAGTTCGGCATCACCGAGGACAAGCCTGTGTCCATGGTGGTCAACCGGAAAGTATTCCTCAACGGCTACGGCGAGATCGAGGAGGGGCTTCTGCGCGCTGTGGCCGAGAACATCGGCGCGGCTCCCGATGGGGCTTCGATGGAAGACGAGGCCGCTGTGACAGGAGAATCCCAGACAAAGTCCCGCCTTGGCAAATTCACTCTCGCCGCCGTCCTTGCCGCAGGGCTCGCGGACGGTGTCAACCCCTGCGTGTTCTCCGCGCTGGTATTCCTCGTCAGCCTGATGTCCGTGTCAGGGATAAAAGGGAGAAGACTCCTCGCCGCTGGCTGCTCATATTGCCTGGCGAGCTTCCTGACCTACCTCGCGCTGGGATTCGGGCTCACGGGGATAATCAGGTTGTTCCACAAACTCTGGATATTACAGTCCATCATGCAGCACGCCATGGCGGCGCTGCTGGTGGCGCTTGCATTGCTCTCCTTCAGGGACGCGTGGAGATACTCCAAAAGCAGAGATGCCAAGGATGTCAGGCTCCAGCTCCCGGAAAAGCTCAAGGCGGCCGCGAGGACGGCGATGAAAAAAGGCCTCGCAGCCAGACATGTGATCCCTGGCGCCTTCCTCGCGGGAACACTGGTCACCATGGTCGAGAGCGTCTGCACAGGGCAGGTATATCTGCCGGTGATGATGATGCTCTCACGCGCAGGCAACATCAGGGCGGCGGCACTGCTCGTGGCATACAACATCGCTTTCATCATACCGCTCCTCGTGGTCCTCGCCGCCACATTCAAAGGCATCTCGAATCCCGCCATGGTCGAATGGAGCAAAAAGAACGTCGTGCCGTCCAAGATCGCAATAGGCCTGGTGCTCATATGTCTCGCCGTGCTGCTGGCGATCACATAAAGGCGACAATTACTGGCGACGACAAATCAACAACTCGGACGGCAAAGACGCCGCCCCGCCTCCAGCGAGGAAAAAAACAATTTGCGACACCAAATCTTTGGACTGCTGCGGTTTCCTTGCCAAGGCGTAGCCGAAAGACAGAGACTGTCCACCGCCGCCTTCACTTCTGCCCTCTGTCCTCCGCCTGTCAGCCTCAGGCGGATCCGTTTTTTCCGTTAAGTCCATTTCGTCCATTCAATCCCCCAGCCCCATGCCAATGTTCACACAGCCCGGAAATCAGAAAGGGAATTTCACACCTTATTCACCTGTCCAGATTTTTGGACGCACCTCCACTACCACCATACCGGAAGGTACAATAGGTGAACCTTTGTGCCCTCGATGCCTTTTTCCAGGCTGAAGAGCCTGTACGCGAATGAGAAGCGTGTCCTCTCGTTATTTTCGGAATACGAGATGAATGGGAAGAGGTCTAGGTTGCTTGTGTCGCCTCTTTTCTCGCGATGGTAGAGTTTCCAGAGTATACGCGAGGACTCGTAGTCCTCGGCACCATCTTTCTGGGGTGTCTCCTGATAGTTGTAGTAAGTGTACCACAGAGCCTGGCGCTCGCTGATCCCTGTAAGGAAGCAGTTCTTCGATGTGTAGAGCCAGAGCAGCGTGCCAAATGAGTCGCCGTACTTGTCTTTCTCGTAGAACGAAAACGGGATGAAGTTGGTGACTTTCCTCTCTTCAGCCTTGGACTCGTGTGAATAGTAGCACGGGAAGATGAACTCGGTCGTCTTGTGTTTGTCCATGCTGTATCTGTAGAGCAGCAACAAGATGTCCATTGACTCTCTCCCGAGATTGGTGTCAGACTCATGGTTGAAGACGTTGAGGGGCACGAATGTCTTGGATTTGCCTCCGCGTCTCTCGCCGAAAAGGAAGGGGAATATGGTGTAGTTGCTGGTTTCGCGTTTTTCGTTTGATGCAGAGAAGTAGTTCGGGAAGACGTATGAGTTCTTGCGTGCGGTTTTTAGGTAATAGTCGTCCGGTCTGTCATCGTGGTCGAACTCCTTGCCATCATACTTTGGGTTGACCAAGGTGCTGCCTTCTGAGCTATACCCGTACCAGTAAAACGGCAGGAGGTACGACGACTCATAGGTCTCGGACTCGATCTTGCGGCTGGCAGTGCCGAAGAGGGACATGTAGCTGCGGCTCACGTCCTCGTTTGCCCTCTCGTAGGAGTAGACCGGGAAGATGCTGTGCCATTCCTTTCCGCCGTCGAGGTTGTCCCTGGCGTCATGTCCCGACTTGCAGAACGGGAAGACCTGGAGGTCGGAGTAGCTGCCGTCCTCATGCTCTTTCGAGGATACGCTCGGGAAGAAAAACTTGTCATGGGACACTGTCTTCTCGGCGACACGGAAGTCCTTCGGGCGGGTCTTGTTGGAAAACACCTCACCCTTGTATGCAGGATTCCTGCGCCAATAGCCTGTGTCCTTGAATCTGTGCCCGTAGAATGGGAGCAGATACCACGCGGAATAGTCCTTTCCCCTGATCTTGTCCTCCGTGGTGCCTGCGAGAATGCCGTAGTTGCGCTCTACCCGGTCACTCGTCCTCTTGTATGAGTAGAAGGGTGAAATCCTGTACCACTCGCTGTCAATATTGTCGTGCTTGTGGAACCCGGAGGAAAATACGGGGGCGACAGTGAAGTCGCTGTAGCTGCCGTCGAGGTTGCGCGACACGAACACGCTCGGGATGCAGAAAAGGTTTTCCGACACCGTGCTTTCATCAACATAGTAATCTTCCGGCCTTTCCTCGAATTTGAATTCCTTGCCCTCATATGCCGAATTGCGCCTTTGCCTGACTACAGGACGATGGCTGTGGTGATAAAAAGGCAACACGTAGGATGATTTGTATTGTTCGCCGTTGATGTGCTTGTGGTTCCTGCCTGCGAGGCCAAGGTAGTTCCAGTGCATGTCCTTGCGGTCCCTGGAATAGCCGTATACAGGGAACACCACGTCCCACTCCTTGTCATGAAAGGTGTCATCCCACTTGCGAGACTTGTCGTGCCCGCTGTAGTAGAATGGGAACACGGTGAGCCATTTCTGGTCGTGCTGGCCTTCCCCGTATTTTCTGTGCCCCTGGAAGTAGAACGGGAAGAACATCCCGCTCGCCTCCCTTCCACCCTCGTCACTGGAGAAATACAAAGACGGCAGGACAAACAGCGACCTCGCGAAGCTCTCTTCCCTGCGAAACAGATCCTCGGGCTTTTCCTCGTCGTGCCTGAACTTCCTGCCCTCGTAGACAGGGTTGCGCCAGTTGTAATACCTGCGGCTCCTGTCGTAGTTGAACAACGGAAAGAAGTATAAGTCGGAGACATGCGTCACGCCGTCAAAGGTGCCGGTCTTGAACTTGCCGAAGGGTGGCAGGATGTCGTGGTCGCTAAACATCGAGCCGTGTTCGTAAAAGTACACAGGGAAAAAATATCCCTTGTCCTTGGCAAAGGAGAAGAGCAATGTGTACAGCCTCGAGCCGTGTCCGTCATAATAATACATCGGGAAAAGGTACGAGGAGCCGTCCTTGTGGGAATATCCCCCGAAGAGCATGTAGTTGTCCAGTCTCGAGTCGCCTGTGCCAAACGAAGAGAAGGGAAGCGACAAGAAACGCTTGTCCTGCTTTACGTAGAGCGGGAGCACGTAGTGGCTTCCGTCGCGGCCGTTCCAGCCGCCGGTCAGTATCCTGTAGCTCTCCTCATAGTTGTCCACCGAGACCAGCGGACGGAACTCCCAGCCCACATCATTGATCTCCGCCAGCGGCCACAGGAAGCTGTACAGCAAAAAGTTCTTGAAGAACACAGGCCAGATGTTCACCCTGTCGTCGTCCATCATGGACTTCAAATCCGTCGCGACAAGCCTCTCGACCTTGATGGCCGCCGGGTCGTTCCACTTAACAATCTGACCCGCGCTCGTCTTGCCGGCAATTATCTCCCCAGTATAAAAGGGAGAGGTCTTCATGAACCGGCTGCTGCACGAAGACAGAAACATCAACAACACAAAACATGCCAAAACAGCCAGTGCAGAGCGTAAACAAACCCCAAAACCGAAACTCTCCCTTGCCATAACCTTCTCCTTGCCTCGTTCGAGTTCTCCCTACACAAACCTGACGGAATCCTGACAATACAGCCTCAAAGCCCGTTCATCAACACGAACAGCTCAAATTGGTTCTGAAAAAGGGAGACAATCCCTCGCGGAAAGACTTCCGCCGAGATTATCTAGCTGGATGGCCTGACGATTCTGACCATACCGGGGATTTTGGACGGTTCGGGGAAGCCCATGAGGATGTGTCCATTTCGCGACAGCCATTGTCTGGGCTCTTTGTATCCGGGAAGTATTCTGCCGAGAGCCTGCCAAAAAGCCCTGTTGTGCGAGTTGACCTCGAAATGCACCAGCTCGTGAAGTAGCACGTACTCGAAAACCCTCTCGGGGGCCATTATGAGTCGCCAGTTCAGGGAGACCGACCCGCTCCCGGAGCAGCTCCCCCATCTCGAGGTGAGGTCTCTCAGTCTGAATACCTTGGGGGCTGAACACTCATCCGCCCGCCCGGCCCTCAACATATCGAGCAGCAAATCCGCCGCCTGACGCATGTACCACCTCGCAAGGCTGCGCCGGCTGCCGGGGTAGTCAGCTATCCTGAAAACCCGCCCGTCAAACTCGACACCGCCGTACTCCCTGCGCAACTGCACCTCGAAACACTCACCCTTGAACGGGATTTTCCCGCCGTCCTCGAGGACAGGCAGCGAATCAACCTGTCGACGGCGCTCGGCAAGATGTTTGCGTATCCACGACTCGTTGGCTGCCACAAAAGCCTTCGCCTGCCTCTCGGAGCAGCTCTGGGGCAGGGTCAGGCGCAGGCCGTCGCGCCCCATCACCAAACCCATCCTGCGGCACCTGCGGTTCCGCACGACCTGAAGCACCACCTTCTCCCCGGACAACTCAATCTCATATCCCGTCATATCAAAGCCTTCACGCCGACAATCTGTAAGAGCAACCACAAGATATGCGCTAATCTACCCCGGCATCAAACCATATGCGAGCAGGAAAAACAGGAAAGACACACGCTGAGGCCTTGAACTCCGACGAAATGGACTCAACAGACCAGCCCGAGGCGGGAAACTTCTGCCGGAAGCGGGGGAAGTGACTTGGTGACCTAGTGTCTCCATGACCTCAACAAAGCGGTTGCCTCAGTGTGCCGGGGCTAATTTCTGCTTTCCTTTTCGACCGTCGGCTCCCTGATGAACACCCCATGAGAGTACTCGAATCTATCCACATCGTTGCTTGCCTGAGCCAGGATCAGCCATTGGGTCCATTGACGATCCAGTTCCTCGTCCGAGAGATTTTTGATGTCGAGGTCCTCCTCGCTCAGAAACTCGTCACGCAATTGAATCATGACAGGCCTCCCGGAACGGTGACAGGCAGAAGGTCGTCTGCATGGCGGATCATTTCCCGATGTGCCGCAGAAAGCGGCTTGCCATCCAAAGAACGAGAGATTGCCGGCCACATTGCCTGCCATTTCTCGGCGGCGGCCATATAGGCTGCGATTCGCCGCTCGTTTGCATGCATCAGTTGCCGACGTTCCTTGTCGAGCGCGACTTCAACAGCCTCGATCCCTTCGGCGATGGCCGCCAGCACATGACGCTGTTCTTTGAGCCCGGCGATCTTGTCGGGATATTGGGCGGCAAGTTTGATGAGGTCCCGTGCGCTCCTGGAATATTTCAGACGGTCCTCGATGGACTCCAACATCCTGCCAAGCTCCCCAATTACCGCATAATCCTTTTCACGGTTGGTCTTCTTGGTCTCTATGAGGTCGGCGCAATCAAGGAAGGCAATATCCCTATTTTCCTGTTCACGCCATAGCCGGTCAATTCTTTCAGGGGAAAGGCGAGGCGGGCGTGTGACGAAGTCGGTGCGTACCCTGATGTTCTGTGACATGAACTCGAAGTGCGCGCTCCACCCTCCCGACATCCATCGGATGTCCAAGGGCGCACCAAACCTATAGGTGGCTCCGTAGCTTTCAAGAAGACAGAGCACATGTGACATGGCTTCTTTGTCTTCACGCAGTACCCAGTCTCCGTCCTTGCTCATGAAGGCAACCCGATGCATAACGACGGCCTGGCCACCGCTTAGTATCGCGCGAAGACACCCGTCATTAAATTCCTTGGTCAGCTTTAAGTAGATGTTCATTGAAAACCTAACATATTACCTCACACGGTCATGTCAAGCAGGATTTTCAAGTGGTGGAGCCAATTTCAAAACTCCGCGTGAACCGCGTTGGGAGCGCAGGTGCGGCAGACGGTGCGGCGAAATGGCTGATGCATACCCGAAGCTGTCTGTGCCTGCCATTTCGCCGTGCCGCGTGCCGTGCCTCCGCCCCAACCCTTTGGGCGGCAGGCCGCGCGGCCACGGGTAGCTTTGAAATTGGCTCGGTGGATAATTTTCAGGCCGGGAAACACTGCTTCAGGTTTAGGTCATGGTGATTCTGACAGACACATCCTGGACTGCGGATGGTTTTTTGCATTGCAGGCCTTTTATTTTGGGTTTTTGAATGTATTATTGAGCCGGCGGCAGAGGTTCGTTCGCGATCAGCACGGAACAGTCCTCGGGTGTCTCAGCCCCGACCCCAATGCGGTTTACTGAATATCGGCGTGACGGGTTGCATAAACGGGATATCTGTCCGGAACATGGAGCTTTATGGCTAAGATTTTAAATTTTCTGAGAACTTTCCCCTGGCGCAAGCATGCCTTGTTGATCGCTGGTGTATGCCTGCTTCTTTTCTCTTTTGGTGCCGCATGGTACATGATCGCCAACCGGCCCGTGTCAGGCAGGGTCAGGGGCGCCGCCCTGATCCCACAGGTGAATATCGTCGTGCTGGAGCCGAAAGATGTGAGTGTCGAGATAAATGCCATGGGGCTGGTTACCCCTTCGATGAGGACCGACATAAGGTCAAGGGTCGTCGGTGAGATCGTCGAGCTTCATGAGCACCTCGAGCCGGGAGGCATACTCCTCAAGGACGAGACAATTGTAAAGATAGACGACTCCGACTACAAGCTCGTTGTTGACACGATGCAGGCCAATCTTGCGAAAGCCGAGGCCGCGCTCCAGATCGAGAGGGCGCAGCAGAAAATAGCCGAGGCTCAGTTCAGCAGCTACCAGAACCGTGAAACCTCCGAACGGCTCGACATGGACATGATCCTCCGCAAACCTCACGAGAGGTCAGTGATTGCCGATGTGCAGACAGCCAAGGCGAACCTCGAGAAGGCACAGTTGAACCTTGACAGGACCAAAATCGCCGCCCCTTTCAACTCGGTGGTGATCGAGAAGGATGTTGACATCGGGGAGCAGGCCGACACGCAGCGCATCCTTGCGGTGATCGCCTGCGTTGACAGCTTCTGGGTCAGGCTGCTTGTGCCTGTGGAGTCCCTGAGATGGGTCGAGTTCCCCACGAGGGAAAGTCCCGAGGGCAGCAAAGTATTCTTCGAGACCCACTCCGGAGTCCGAGAGGGCCGGGTGCTCAAACTTTTCGCGAACCTTTCTGAAAAAGGAAGGATGGCACAGATACTTGCGGAAGTCAAAGACCCATTGTGCCTCAAACCCGAGAACCAAAAGCTCAGCCCCTTGCTCATCGGGAAATATATCAACGCCTCGATCTCCGGAAAACAGATAAACGGCGTGCTCGAGATCCCGAGGACGGCGTTCCGCGACAGCCGCTCGGTATGGCTCATGGATGCCGATGACCGACTGCAGATCGTGGATGTCACACCAGTATGGACAACCCGCGACCATATTTATGTTAACAGCTCCGACCTGCCTGGAAAAAGCAGACTTGTCGTCTCCGACCTGGGATTCCCGGTGAAAAACATGTCGCTGGCTTTGGCCGGGAGCCATGACGCGACCGGAAAAGCACAGGGCAAGCATTCCGGGGACAGCAAGAAATGAAGCCTGAAAGCAATACCGGCCCCGTAGCCTGGATGGCAGGCAACCCCGTCGCCGCAAATTTGCTCATGGGCCTGTTCCTGGTCGGGGGGATCATCTCCATACTTTTTATCGTCAAAAAGGAATTCTTCCCGGAAATCTCCCGCGACACGGTGACGGTGAAGGTCGTCTATCCGGGGGCAAGCCCCGAGGAGATAGAGAAGGGTATTGTACTCTCGATCGAGGAAAGCATCAGGGCCGTTGACGGGGTCAAGGAGATCCGCTCCACAGCCGCGGAAGGCTATGCCTCCGTGGTGACCGAACTCCACTCCAACATCGACCAGCCTAAGGCCTACCAGGACATCAAGAGCGAGGTTGACCGTATAACCACCTTCCCCGAAGGTGCCGAAAGGCCGGTGGTAACTCTCGATGTCTTCCGGAGGGAGGTCATGTCCATAGCGATATACGGGGATGCTGACAGGCGCAGCCTATTCAACCTGGCGGAGATGCTCCGCGACCACTTCCTTGCAGATCCCGAGATATCGCAGATAGATTTATCCGGCACAAGTGACCTTGAGATAAGCGTCGAGGTGCCCGTCGAGAACCTCCGCCGCTACGGGCTGACCATTCCAGAAGTGGCTTCCTTGATATCCTCGACCTCGGTCGAGATACCTGCCGGCTCGATCAAGACCACATCAAGGGAGATTCTGGTCAGGATGATGGAGAGGAGAGAGTATGGCGACGAGTTCGGCAACATCCCGGTTGTCACTGGCCCCGAGGGGTCGAGGGTTTTGCTCAGGGACATCGCCGTGATCTCCGACGGTTTCGAGGACACCGACCGGTTCGCCTGGTTCGACGGCAAGCCGGCGGTCATGCTAAATGTCTACAGGGTCGGGAATGAAACCCCGATCTCGGTCTCCGACGCTGTCAAAAAAATGATCGGGGAAATCCACGACACTCTCCCTGAGGGCATCTCGATGAAGGTGCTTGACGACCGCGCAGACACCTACCGGCAGCGTATGAGCCTGCTCGCACGCAACGGCATTTTGGGCATAATTCTGGTGATACTCCTCCTCGGGGCCTTCCTCGAGATGCGTCTGGCATTCTGGGTGATGATGGGCATCCCGGTTTCTTTCCTCGCCGCCGCGATGATCATGCCCGCGCTGGGGCTCTCGCTGAACATGATGACCATGTTCGCCTTCATTGTCGCCCTGGGGATAGTGGTTGACGATGCTATAGTTGTGGGCGAGAACATCTATCACCGCCATCAGGAGGGTATGAGCTTCATGGATGCCGCGGTCTCCGGGACAAGGGAAGTGACGATACCTGTATCCTTCAGCATACTGACCAATATAGCCGCCTTCATCCCGCTTGCATTGCTCCCGGGCACCACCGGCAAGATACTTTGGATGCTCCCGATGATCGTCATCTCCGCCTTTACGTTTTCATGGATAGAGAGCGTGTTCATACTCCCGGCTCATCTGGCGCATGTGTCCGAGAAACCCCGCCGAGGATTTGTCAACAAATTCCTCCACGAGCGTCAGCAGAAGTTCAGCCGCTGGTTCGTCAGCTCGGTCAAAAAGTACTACGGCCCCTTCATCAGAACAGCCCTTGCGCACAGATATTTCGTCATCGCCGTGGCGGTGTCGCTTCTCGCGTTGACACTCGCTTATGTGCAGAGCGGGAGAATGGGTTTCGAGATATTCCCGCAGGTAGAAAGCGATTATGCCTTCGCCTTCGCAAGGCTGCCCTACGGCACGGCGGTGGCGAACACCGAGGAGGTCACCAGAAAACTTGTCGGCGCAGCCATGGAGGTTGTCGCCGAGTCCGGGAGGCCTGAGCTTTCCGAAGGGATTTTCGCGGACATAGGCAAGAGCGGCGGGCACACCACGGAGATCCGCGTCTTCCTTGCCAGTCCCGAGATACGCGGGAAGATCATGAGCACCCAGCAGTTCGTGGATCGCTGGCGCGACAAGGTCGGCAGGATCCCGGGAGTCGAGGCCTTGTCCTTCCTTTCCGACAGGGGAGGCCCCGGCGGAGGCGCATCTCTGGATGTCGAGCTCAGACACAGGGACATGGAGGTCTTGCGCAACGCAAGCGCCGAACTCGCGGCGAACCTCGGCACGATAGCCAGGGTGTTCGACGTAGAGGACGGCTTCCAGCCCGGGAAGGAACAGCTTGACTTCACCATCACCCCGGAAGGGCAGAGCCTTGGACTGACCTCCTCGGAAGTCGCACGCAGGCTCAGGGGCTTCTACGAGGGGACCGAGGCCCTGCGCCAGCAGCGCGGACGGAACGAGATAAAGGTCAAGGTTAGGCTGCCGAGGGAGCAGAGGGGCTCCGA
>JAFGFR010000300.1 GCA_016930955.1 Victivallales bacterium
GAATTATTATCCCATAGAGACTGGAACCATGCACGACATGCTCGAGTCCATGGATATCGATGTCTCAGAAGGTGACGATCTGACCGACGAGGATATCGCGAGCCTCGAAAGCGCCGCCGCATCCACTCCGATCGTGAGGTTCGTGGATGTCGTCATGTACCAGGCCATCAAAGCCGCGGCAAGCGACATACACTTCGAGCCATTCGAGAAGGAATTCAAAATCCGCTATCGGGTGGATGGAGCACTATATGAGATGTCCCCGCCTCCTAGAAACCTGGCAGCCCCGGTCATAAGCCGAGTCAAAATCATGAGCGGGCTGAACATCTCGGAAAGAAGACGCCCCCAGGACGGCAGGATAAGTCTGAAAATCGCAGGAAGACCTGTTGACCTCAGGGTCTCATGTTTGCCGACATCCTTCGGGGAGTCCGTCGTCCTGCGTGTGCTCGACCGCTCTGTCGTCAACCTCGACCTCGAGGCCCTCGGCATGGGGCAGGACATCCTCGCCAACATCCGCGACATCATCAAGCTGCCAAACGGCATCTTTGTCGTCACCGGGCCAACTGGATCAGGCAAAACCACCACTCTATACTCCTGTCTGAAGGAGGTAAATAACATCGAGGACAAGATACTGACCGCCGAAGACCCCGTCGAGTACAACCTCGAGGGCATTATCCAATTGCCCATCAATGAGAGTATCGGGATGACATTCCACAGGGCACTCAGGGCATTCCTCCGGCAAGACCCCGACAGGATAATGCTCGGGGAGATCAGGGATATCGAGACCGCACAGATGGCCATCCAGGCATCGCTCACAGGACACTTCGTCTTCAGCACCCTGCACACCAACGACGCTCCGGGCACAGTGACCAGACTCATAGATATGGGCGTGGAGCCGTTCCTGATCAACTCATCTCTCCTCGGAGTCCTCGGACAACGCCTCATAAGGAAGGTCTGCTCTTCCTGCAAGACTCCTTTCGACCCCACGGATGACGACCTCGCCCAGCTCGACATCACCAGGGAGGATGTCGGCGACAGGAAGTTCTACTACGGCAAGGGTTGCCAGAACTGCAACCAGAGCGGATACAAGGGTCGAAAAGCCCTCGTGGAGCTTATGCTCGTGAACAACGAGATAAGAACCCTCATCACCAAAAAGGCTCCCACCCTTGTGCTCAGAACGAAGGCGCGCGAGCTCGGGATGAAAACGATGAGGGAAGACGGTATCGCCGCTATTCTGAACGGGGAGACCACCATGGAGGAGGTCCTGAAATACACTGTCAAGTAGTCCAATGAAACAAGTCATGTCGAAGGAGCCGATTTCAAATACTACCCGTGGCCGCCCGCAGACAGGCGAGGCCATGCCGATGCGGAAGTGGGCATGCTTGCCTAGTCTGTCCCGGCTGCAGCGGCGTGGTTTTCACGCCAAAAAAGCGTGCCGCCCATTAATTTGGGGTGGAGGCACGACATGCGCCACGTGCGCACCGTCTGCCACACCTGCGCTCACAACACAGTTCCCACGGAGTCTTGCAATTGGCTTGAAGAATAAAATTAACAACGGAGTGGTTAAATGAGCGTTGAAATGAGTGATCTTCTGAATCTCGTCGTGGAAGAGGGTGCGAGCGACCTGCACATAGAGGTCGGATCCCCCCCGTGTCTCAGGCTTAGCGGTTCCCTGGCTCCCCTTGACTCTCCGCCGCTCACGCCGGAAGACACCGAACGGATGGTTCGGTCAATAGCATCAGACTCGCATCAACAGGAAATCAGGGAGAACGGCGGCTGCGACTTCGGATTCTCATTCGAGGACAAGTCCAGGTTTAGAGTAAGCTGCTTCAAGCAGAAGGGATACAATGGAATGGTGCTGCGCCAGATACCCAATACTCTCCTGACCCTCGAGCAGATCGGACTGCCGCCTTCACTCAAGGACATCCTTTTCCGCCCAAGAGGCCTCGTCCTTGTCACAGGTCCCACGGGCAGCGGGAAAAGCACAACACTCGCATCCATGGTCAATATCATCAACGAGGAGCGCGACGTGCATATCATCACTGTCGAAGACCCAGTGGAGTTCTATCACGACCACAAGAAATCCCTTGTGATCCAAAGGGAGGTAGGCACAGATGTCGGCTCTTTCGAAGAGGCTCTCAAGAGAGCTCTACGGCAGGATCCTGATGTAATACTCGTGGGTGAGATGCGAGACCTCGAGACCATGGAGGCCGCAGTCACCGCCGCGGAAACCGGGCATCTTGTTTTCGCCACGCTTCACACGACCGGTGCGGCCAGGACCGTTGACCGTATCGTGGATGCCTTCCCTACAAACCAACAGGCACAGATCAGGACTCAGCTCGCATCATCTTTGCTGGCTGTTATTTCTCAGGTACTCCTCCCGAGGATTGACAAACCCGGCAGGGTCGCGGCATTCGAGGTCATGATCAGCACACCCTCGATCCAGGCTCTCATAAGGGACAACAAGACCTTCAGGATAACCTCGGACATCCAGACCGGGACAAAATACGGCATGAATACACTCGATGCCCACCTTCTGGAGCTCTACCAGGCCAACATAATCTCCTATGGCGAGATGATAACAAAGGCCCAGGACCCGCAGGGCATCCTGCAGAAAATGGGAGATAATAAAAAATAGCAATAACCGTTGGATTTTTTCTGGAATGATGCTATGTTGACTTACGGAACCAGGTTTTTAAGGAAAGATTCATTTAGCTTGAGGTAGAGATTATGCCGATTTTTCAATACACAGCGATGGACTCCGGCGGCAAAGAGAAAAAAGGCCGGATGGAAGCCGATAACGAGCAGGCTGTCGGCTCGGCTCTGAAAGAACAGGGAATGTTCCCGACCTCCATCAAAGAGGCAAAGACTGCCGGCACCGCTAAAAAAAGCACTGCCCATGCCGGCGGAGGAGGGGGCAAAAAAGGCGGATCCATGTTCGCCAGGCTGAGCAACATCCAGATCGGATCACCCGTTATCAAGCCGAAAGATCTCTCAGTCATGACCAGACAGCTCGCCATCCTCCTCGATGCGGGCCTGCCTCTCCTCAGATCGCTTAAGACCCTCTGCGACCAGTCTAAGAACCCGGCCATCAAGCGGGTACTTGATGACACCGCCACCGCCGTCGAGGGCGGCTCGACCTTCTCCGAGGCTCTCACAAAAAACCCAAAGTCTTTCGACAAGCTTTACCTGAACATGGTCCGTGCGGGGGAGGCTGCCGGCGCGCTGGAGCTCATCCTCGACCGCCTCGCCACATTCATGGAAAAGGCCATCAGGATGGCCGGCAAGATCAAGTCCGCGATGGTATACCCTGTCATGGTCCTCATAATGGCGATGGGGATCACCTCCGGCCTGCTAATCTTCATAGTCCCGAAATTCAAGAAAATATTCGAGGAGATGCTCGGTGGAGAACCACTCCCCGCACTCACAGAGTTCGTGATGAGCGCCAGCGATATCGTCATGAATAACGCGGTGACAACCATCATCGTTTTGGCCTGCGTTTTTGTTGTATTCAAGCTCTCGATCAAGACACATAAGGGCAGATGGGCTCTAGACTGGGTGAAATACAACGCTCCGCTTCTCGGGCCGCTCATCTCCAAATCTGCCATCGCACGATTCTCAAGGACTCTCGGGACACTCATGGGCTCCGGCGTGCCGGTACTCCAGGCCCTTCAAATCGTCAGGGACACATCAGGAAACGAAGTGGTCTCGACAGCGATACAGGTCGTGCATGACGCTGTTAAGGAAGGTGAGTCCATGGCGGGTCCTCTCGACTCCACAAAGGTCTTCCCCGCCATGGTCATCAGCATGATCGAGGTCGGTGAGGAAACCGGCAAACTCCCCGAAATGATGGAGAAAATCGCAAACACCTACGACGAGGAGGTTGACCAGGCCGTGGAAGCACTGACAGCCATGATCGAGCCTTTGATGATCATGTTCCTCGCCGTGGTCATCGGCACAATCGTCATAGCGATGTTCCTGCCTTTGATTTCAATCATCCAGAAGCTCGGCGGCGGATAATACTGCCACTTTGATCCCACGTGCGTGGGTCGCTCAGAATTCAAAACCCATTTTCGCTCAAGATGCTAAATCGCGAGGTAGCGCTATGACTCCAAACGACACTTATGCCGTCATAATGGCGGGCGGCAAGGGCGAGCGGTTCTGGCCACTCAGCAGAGCCTCGAGACCAAAACAGCTGCTGCCGATCCTGGGCAGCCTGACCATGATCGAGGAAACAATCTCCAGACTCGGACCGACAGTCTCCCCGCAAAACACATTGGTCATCACCAACAACTCCTACGTCGGACATATTGGAGATATCCTCGATACCATCCCGAGGGCTAATATCATCGGCGAGCCCTGCGGAAGGGACACGGCCCCATGCGTGGCCCTTGCCGCTGCCGCAGTCTCGGCCAGGAACGACAACCCCGATGCCGTTATGATCATCCTCCCGGCAGACCATGTAATCAGAGACAAAGAGGCCTTCCAAACCGTCCTCTCGGACTGCGCCGCCGCCGCAGAAAAGGGGCATCTCGTCACCATTGGGATCAACCCCAGATGCCCCAGTACCGCGTACGGCTACATCAAGTGCTCTTCACCGATCAGCATGGGCACGCAAACACGCTTCCTCAAAGGGGAAAGCTTCATAGAGAAACCAGACATTGACACAGCAAAAGAGCTCATCCGTGACCCCTCCTTCAAATGGAACAGCGGAATGTTCGCATGGTCCGTGTCAACCATCACCGAAAAACTCAACAAACATGCTCCAGAAATTGCAGAGAAAATACCAGCGATGATAAACGCCGCTCGCAGTGGCAAGCTGGAGAATACATTGCAATCCATCTATCCGGAGTTGCCCAAAGTGTCCATTGATTATGCACTGATGGAGAAGTCCGACGACATCTTGGTCGCCGAATGCTCATTCGACTGGGACGACATCGGCAACTGGACCGCGCTTAGAAACCAAATATCTCCAGACAAGAGCAACAACGTCGTCAAAGGCCTCCACATCGGAGTCGGCACTTCCAACTCCATCATATATGGCGATGGATCACACCTCATCGCCACCATAGATGTGGACGACCTGATCGTAGTCCAAACCAAGGATGCCACTCTCGTGTGCAAATCGGCCTCCTCTCAGAAAATCAAGGATATCCTCCAGATGGCGTCGGCAAACAGCGAATTAAAAAGGTTCATCTGATGAGAACCATGGCACTCGACTACGGCACCGTCCGCATAGGAGTCGCAATCAGCGACCCTCTAGGGATCATCGCTCAGCCCAAGGGCTATATTGAAGCCTCTCCTGTCAAATCCTGTTTGGGAACTATCGCGGAACTGTGCGCCAACTACGGCATCCAGAGGATAGTCCTCGGACTGCCGCTGCATATGAAAGGGCATGAGGGCAAAAGCGCACAAGGCGCAAGATGTCTCGGAACCAAAATAGAGTCAAAACTCAACATCGCCGTGACATATATTGACGAGAGACTTTCCACTGTCACGGCACATAAAATCCTCGATGAGACCAAAGTCAGACAATCGAAGAAAAAATCCAAGATCGACTCAGTCGCGGCCGCAGTCATACTTCAAACCTACCTGGACAGGGAGTCAGGAGATGTTATGCCATGAAAATCTTCGTCCTTAATATCGGAAACACGAACACCCAATTCGCAACATTCCACAACGGGAAGTTCGACCAGGTCAATGACTGCCCGACAAACCAGATCGGGACGCATATTTTACCCCACGACAAATCCATCCATGTCGCCATCGTCTCGGTGGTGCCGGAAAAATCACAGATGTTCGACGACCCCGGCATCTTCCACCTCTCCCCCGCGGTCAAGACAAAACTCGACACATCCCTCATCGACCTTTCCTCAATCGGCATGGACAGACTCGCCAACGCGATCGCACTTGCGAATTTCGCAAAACTCCCGGCCATCTGCATTGACTGCGGCACTGCAATAACTTTCGAGGTCGTTGACTCGAAGAACATTTTCCGAGGCGGTGCGATCATGCCCGGACGAATGCTGTTGAGAAAAGCCCTCAACCTGTACACAGCCAAACTTCCCCTTGTCGAGTGTTTCGGGGGCAAACGCTCCTTCGCACTCGGAGTGAACACGACGGAGGCAATAGTCTCCGGTTGCGACATAGGCATCCTCGGCGCAGCACAAAAACTAATAGAGAAAATGCGCATAGAGCTCGGTGTCGAGAAATGTCAGGTGATCGCCACTGGCGGCGACAGGGAATTCTTCGCGGACAACCTCCTTGAAGTCAGCTCCGGAGGCGATGACTTCACACTCAGAGGACTCGTCGCAGCATTCCGTTCCTCCAAACAGACTCAGAACAAAAAACAAACTGAACCCGACGGAGGATCGACCGCCGTCTAGCCGACATTCGGCTAACTTTTCATGGAGTATCTCCTTGCTGGCCATTATAGACTACGGAATGGGGAACCTAAGAAGCGTTTCCAAGGCATTTGTCCACATCGGAGCCGACCCGATTGTAACCAGCGATAGAAAAATTATCGCCAAAGCCGACAAGATCGTCCTCCCGGGAGTCGGGAATTTCGGCGACGGCGCAAGGCAGATCGATCGACTGCAAATCCGCAAACCCATCATCGAAGCCATCCTCTCAGGAAAAGACTTCCTCGGGATATGCCTAGGAATGCAACTCCTGATGGAATCGAGCGAAGAGGCCCCCGGCGCAAAAGGACTCGCCGTCTTCAAAGGAATGGTATCCCGGCTGCCATCATCCGAAAACCTGAAAATCCCTCATATCGGCTGGAACTCCATCTCCATCACGAACCATCGATCACCTCTCCTCGCCAATGTCCATGATCACAGCTTCTTCTATTTCGTCCATTCCTACTTTGCAGACCCATCAGAACGAGAAGTCGTGTCATCCGTGTCAAGCCATGGCATAAATTTCCCCGCATCCATATCCTGTAAGAATATCTTCGCCACTCAGTTCCACCCTGAAAAGAGCCAAAATTCCGGCCTGCAGCTCCTAAAGAATTTCCTCGGCATTACTAACGGCTCAAGAGACAATCTCTGAATTCGAATTTTAGAAACATGAAACAGATCGGGTACGGGGTGATCGGTGGTCGCCATGCTGTTTCCCATCCTGAAACCTGTTCACGGTTCACGGTTCACGGTTCACGGTTCACGGTTCACGGTTCACGGTTACATAAAAAACTGTTCGTCCGATAGTTTCTTCTATAGTTTCAGAGTGACTGCTCAGGTAGTCAGGAGTCAGAATGAAAGAACCGGCAAAAACATTCGAAGATTTAGTGGTCAAGCAATGAATCCATGGGATATTTGTTTCATTTGCTTTGAGACGAAGGCGGGATAGATTATGGACTCCTATAGAGAGGAATCTGAAATGCTTGGAATATCTGCAAATGCTGCCGACCGGAAATCACTGGAAGACTATGCCTTGATGCTGCTGATCCGTTTTTTCGAGGAGACGGTTGAGATGCTTTTTGTGAAGGGTTATCTGACTGGCACGGTGCACACGTGTTCGGGTCAGGAGGCTTCAGCCGTGGGAGTCGTCAGCGCCCTGCGCAAGGGGGATCTTGTCACAAGCAACCACCGCGGGCACGGGCACTTCATGGCAAAGGGAGGTGATCCAGGAAGGATCATGGCGGAGATATTCGGCAAGGCGGAGGGCTATTCCGGGGGGCGCGGCGGGAGCCAGTTGATGGCGGACTACAGCTTGGGCTTCATGGGTGGCAACGGGATAGTCTGCGGAAGTGTCGCGGTGGCCACGGGCATGGGGCTCAGGCTAAAGATGCGGGGAAGCGGGAATATCGCGGCATGCTTCATCGGGGACGGCGCGCTGAACCAGGGGATATTCTACGAGTCTTTGAACATGGCCGCGCTATGGAGGCTGCCGGTGATCTACATATGCGAGAATAATCTTTACTCGATGTCCACTCCGGTGCACAAGGCTCATTCCCAGCCTGATTTTGTTGTCAAGGCCGAGGCTATGGGAGCGTCTGGCGCAAGCTGCGACGGGAACGACTATTTTGCTGTCAGGGACTTGACTTCCCGCCTTGCCGCCAAAGCCCGAGACGGAGGAGGACCAGTGTTCATCGAGCTTAAGACCTACCGCTTTTCCGGGCATTCGCGCGGCGACAAGCGCATCTACCGGACCCGCGAGGAAGAAAAAATGTGGAAAAGAAAAGACCCCCTGAAGGTCATGAGGCAAAAACTCGAGGCAGCGGGACTGCTTGACCCGAAATCTGACAAAGAGTTGAGGGCCATGGCACGAAAAAAAGTCGGGGATGCCGTCAGATTCGCAAAAAAATCCCCATTCCCTGATACTTCGACTCTGATGGGAGGACTTTTCGCATGACCCGGGCAAGCTACAGCGAAGCAATAAGGCATGCCTTGTCAACTTGCATGTCCAAAGACAAAAATATTTTCTGCATCGGGGAGGATATAGGGGTTTATGGCGGTGCATTCGGCGTGACCCGTGGCATGATTGAAAAATTCGGCTCTGGGCGAATAATTGACTCTCCCCTGTCGGAGGCGGGATTCGTCGGTGTCGCCATCGGTGCAGCCATGCTGGGGGCACGGCCCGTGGTCGAGATAATGTTCATGGACTTCATAACACTTGCCGTTGACCAGCTTGTGAACCAAAGTGCTAAGCTGAGGTACGTCTTCGGGCCACAGTCGAAATGCCCGGTTGTAATAAGGGTCGCATGCGGTGCGGGACGGGGATACGGGCCTACACATTCCCAGACCTTCGCGCCGTGGTTCTGCCAAATTCCAGGAATCAAGGTTTTTGCTCCCTCAAGCGTGCAGGATGCACACGACCTGATGCGTCAGGCAATCTATGACGACAACCCTGTCGTCTTTCTCGAGCACAAGCAGCTATACGCGAAAGAAGGGGACTTGAACACCCGACTGAAGGGCAAACCCGCCGGGACAAGGGTATTGAAAAAAGGCAGTGACATAAGCATTGTGGCATACTCGCTGATGACAGACGAATCGCTATCGGCTGCGGGGATTCTCGATGCAGACGGGATCTCGGCCGAGGTGTTGGGCATGGGCATTTTGAGTCCAATGGACATTGTTCCTGTTGTCGAGTCTGTAAAGAAGACCGGAAGGCTGCTTGTCGCCGCCGAGGAACACAACAACTGCGGAGTCGCGGCCGAAATAGCCTGCAGGGTTGTCGAGCAGGCATACGACTACCTTGATGCCCCGATATGCCGTCTGACGCTTCCTGACATCCCGATACCTGCGAGCCCGGCTCTCGAGCATGAGGCCATGCCCGACAAAAAAGACATAGCCGAGGCAGCCAAAAGGCTCGTTGAATCATGAGTGATATGCCCGACATTATCGTCTTTGT
Source organism: Victivallales bacterium (assembly GCA_016930955.1). Lineage (GTDB taxonomy): Bacteria > Verrucomicrobiota > Lentisphaeria > Victivallales > JAADHT01 > JAFGFR01. The sequence continues at coordinate 9,352 of JAFGFR010000300.1, forward strand.
GGATGGCAGGTTCAAATGACGGGAATTTGGCCATCTGAAATGACGGGGCGGATTTCTTGTTTTTCCTTCTTTCGGTCTTTGA
>JAFGFR010000301.1 GCA_016930955.1 Victivallales bacterium
TACAGGTATGCCCGCTCCCGCATCGGCGTGGCCTCGCATCCAAAATAGCAGGCCGCGCGGCCACGGGTAGTTTTGAAATTGGCTCTCCTGATTGGCCAAAAGAGGAAACGAGGGTAAGTCACGGGGTGTCGGAATGCGCTCATGGCTCGAGATGGCGCCCGTGGGCGAGGTGGTTTCTGACATAGTCTTCCACGGACTTGCCGATCGGCCCGGCAGGTGACGAGAACCCGGCGGCGCGCAACTTGCCCATCTCCGCCTTGGTGTAGTACTGGTACTTGTCAATCAGATGCTCCGGCATGCCTATGTACTCGATCACGGGCTCCTTGTCCAATGCGGCGAAAATCGCGCCTGCAAGGGTGTTCCAAGTCTCAGGCATTCCGCTGCCGACATTGAAAAGCCCCGTCAGCTCATTGTCCATGACGAAAAGGACCATCTTGACCGCATCCTTGATGTATAGGAAGTCCCGCATCTGCTCCCCGTGCCCGAATTCAGGCTTGTACGACTTGAAGAGCTTCAGCCTGCCTGTCGAGAGGATCTGCTCGTGGGCCTTGCACACGAGGCTGCGCATATCCCCCTTGTGCCATTCGTTCGGGCCGAAGACGTTGGTGAATTTGAGCCCTGCGACCTTGACCGGTGCGGTCTTGCCGAAGAGTCCCGAGTTCCTGGCCCACACGTCGAACATCTGCTTGGAGTATCCGTACATGTTGAGCGGCCGAAGGGTGTCGATGCTACCCTCGTCGTCCAGATAGCCCATGGTCCCGTCGCCGTAGGTCGCCGCACTTGATGCGTAGATCAGACGTGCCTGCTGCCGGATCACGAATTCCGCGACCTCCTTGGAGCAGTTGTAGTTGTTGTCCGCGAGGAAGCTGGCATCTGTCTCGGTGGTGCTGGAGCAGGCACCCATGTGGAAGACCACCGTGACCTCCCAAGGAAAAGGGTTGCCGCTGGCGATCAGCCTGCGGAAATCATTCTTCTCGATATAGTCATTGAATCTCAAGGGGGCGAGATTCTTCCATTTCTCGTCGGCCCCAAGCTCGTCGACAACAATGATATCGTTTATCCCGCGCTGATTCAGCGCCCAGATTATAGCACTGCCTATGAACCCTGCGCCTCCAGTGACTATGTACATCGTCTGCCTCGGTAGTCCGCCTTCACCTGCGAGGTCAATATCTTTTCAAGGGAATCTTGATGGAGGTAAAGGGCTTGAGCTTTTGGTTGAGCTTGATTTCCGGGTTGGCCTTGAGCAGCGCCTCGACTGACAGGCCATGCCTTTCGGCTATCTCCTGTATAGTCTCGTTGGGCAGTATCTCCTCCATGAAGAAATCCTGAGATGCGCCGGCCGCCGCCGGGTCGGCAGCTTTTCCTTTGCCCTGTAAGTCTGCAAGTATACCTTCCAATGGGTCGGCCTTGGCTGGAGCCTTCGTGCTGCCGGCATCCACGGCATCCCTCAGAAGGTCGTCAATGGGGTCGGGATCCTCGAATTTCTCGGGAATATCCACCGGCTCAGGTGCCGGGGAGGGCTTCTCCGGCTTGGCGGCGGCGGGCTTGCCCGACTGGGGCGTGGACCCGGGCATGATCAGTTTCATTCCCGCCATGATCGGCCTTTTGGGATCCAGATTGTTCGCCTGCGCCAACTCGTTGGTTGTGGTGTTGTGCCTTCTGGCAATTGACCAAAGAGAGTCGCCTGACACTACTGTGTATGTCCCTCCTTCGGCTGTTTTGGCCTTTGTTGCAGGCTTGGGTTTGGCCGTTGTGTCTGGGGCGGGCGGTTTTGCGTTTCGGGGGGGCTGGTAGCCGGCGATGCCGCCCGGCGGGATTACCAGCACGGTGCCGATCCTGAGGGGCTTGTCCAAGGGGAGATTGTTGCAGCTTGCAAGCTCTTCTCTTGCAACCCCATAGTCTCTGCTGATCTTCCAGAACGAGTCGCCCTGCTGGACTGTGTGGGTCAGTGGCGTGTGTGTAAAGTCCGGCAGAGCTGCCAGTTCGGAAGGCGGGGGCAGAGCTGGAGTCTCGGCGGATACCGGCGGCAGGGCTGGCATCTCACCAGGAAGCGATGCGGGCGATGTCGCCGCCACCGGAAAAACCTCGTCACCGTATGGGTCGAGAGTGGGCGGCGGTACATTCGGCCTGTTTCTGAGCAGCAGCGGCCTTTGCATGCAAGCCGAGGCCAGCAGAGACGCAGCGACTGTCAACAGGCAAAATGAAGCACTGAAACTTTTTCTATCTTTGGCATACATGGCAGGAACCTCCTAATTGTTGAAAATCAAAGCCTTGCGCTACGTGTCAAGGCACTCGCGCACAATGGCCTTAAATGTCTCTCCTCTCTCCTTGTAGTTCTCGAACAAATCCATACTGGCACACCCTGGGGACAATATTACCGTATCCCCTGCTCGGGCGGCAGACACAGCTCCCAGAATAGCGTCCCTGAAAGTCGCGTATACTATACAATGTATATCATGCTTCATCAAACTTGCCAGCTTATTTTTTGTTTCTCCGGCAAGAAAAACGCATTTTATTTTATCCTTGAGTGTTTTGAGGCCTGAAAAGTCCATATTTTTATCGAGTCCTCCGGCCACGAGGCAGATGTTTTTATCTGTGCCGAAGCGTGCGACTGCGGCAATCACTGCGGATGGGTTGGTTGCCTTGGAGTCGTCCACGAAGGTTATCCCGTCGGATATTGCGAACACTTCCTGACGGTGTGGAGGGCTGCGGAATTCGCAGAAGGTCTTTTTCAGCGAGGGAGCGAGAATCTGTGGGTCGAGCATGGTGGAGGCCAGCGCGGCAGATGCCATTGCATTCTCAATGTTGTGCGTGGGGAGGATATGCGGGTTATCGATCGTCACTGGCGGCGAAAGTGTGTCCGGGAAGACGATGGTGTTGTTCTCCAGTATTATGTCGGCATTTTGGGATTTTGCCGAGAATGTAAGCGGTCGGCGACCTGGGAAGATTTTCTGGAAACTTGGCAGGAGCTCATGGTTCACTATCATGCGCGACGCCTCGGCGATAAAGCTGAAGATATGGAACTTGGTCTCGGCATAGCGAGAAAAGTCGGAGTGCCGGTCTATGTGATCCGAGGCGATGTTGAGCACTGTCGCGGCGAATGGGGCGAAAATCTTGACCCTTTGGAGCTGGAAGGAGCTTGTCTCGACCACCGGTACGGCATCTTGCCTGTAGAGGGCAACCTTGCTTAGCGGATAGCCGATATTCCCCGAGGCAACGGAGTTGATGCCGGCGTTCTCAAGTATCCTCGAGGTCATCTCGGTGACAGTTGTCTTGCCGTTTGTCCCTGTGATCGCGAGCATGGGTCTGCCTATGAAGTATGACGCGAAATCCAGCTCCCCGACGATTTTCGCGCCAGATTTGTCGGCAAGCATGGCGAGTCTGGAGTTGTCCGGGATACCAGGGCTTATCACTATCAGGTCCGAATCCGGCAAGTTGTCGCCACGGAAAGATGGCAGCATTCTGCCATTGCCTCCAGACACGACCCTTTTGGAAAACTCCGCGAGTGAGTCCGAGTTGTTCTCGTCTACACCGATGACCGTGTATCCCTTCGACAGTGCGAGGGTAAACGCGGCCCTCCCGCTCTCGCCGAGCCCTAGAATTGTTATCCTTGCACCCTCAGGTATCATATGCACTGCCTCAAATTCTCCAAGGGTCGGAAGCCTGATTGCTGCCCGACCGTCTATCGTCGCCTTAATCAGGTGCTAGAATAAATGACCTGCCAAGGATTTCAAGTCATGAGAGCCAATTTCAAAATTGGCTCCAAAAAAGTTAATTTTCAGTTAAACCGGGGTGTTTTTTTATTTTCCTAGACTATATTACCAACCCTTTCGGGCTGGGACTACATGTCTTCCCCGGGGAAAAACTATGTTAAAAGAGATAATTTCAAAAGGCTTGGAATCGCTTGAGGTGCCCTTGGAAAATATTCGTTTAAGCACAAAGTCCGTCTGGATCACGCTTCTCACAGCGCTTGTACTGGCCTGTATTGATATCGCTGCTCAGGACAAGCCGGGCACAAAGGGATCCCTCTCGGAAATGGGTTCCAATATCTTCGGCACTGACATAGATGCCTCTGCTGACAGCCTGACACTGCTGGGCGAAAACATCATCGCCGAAGGCAATGTCGTCGTCAAATACAAGGAAATCTGGGTCTCTGCCGACAAGGCAATCATCAACCCGGCCTCGAAGGAGGTGGACGCTTCCGGCAACGTCAGGTTTATCCAGCGTCAACGCAGGAGGGAAGAGATCGAGTATGCCGACTACCTCAAGCTTCTCGACACCCCTGAAGTGAAGGTCGAGCGAAACGGCTACGTGATGACCCCCACCGGCAAACAGCTGGTTGATGCCACGATAACCGAGGAGATACACTCGTGGAGAGGCGAGCGCGCGACCGGGAACCTCGCGACAGGCATATTCGACCTAGGCCCTTTCTCAGGCCGGTACGACAGGGTTTTCATTAAAGCGGAGGCTGCACAGAGGACACCAAAAGGCCGGATTGACATCACCAATCCCAAAATCTCCACATGCGAATACATCGAGGACCACCACGAGCACTACTCCGTCACCGCCACCAGCGTCAGCGTATGGCCCGAGAAGGACAAGGAGGAGATGAGGTATCTGAAAGACACCGACAACTACAGCATGGTCGTCTACAACTCTGTCCTGAGGGTCTTCGACATTCCCATCTTCTACTTCCCGATACTTTACAAGCCTGCATGGGACAGCGGTCTGGGAGTAGGCTTCAGGATGGGTAATAATTCAGACTGGGGCTACTTCCTGCAATTGAAGAAATCTTTCTGTATCTGGGACTACCCGAACACCAAGGCGACTGTCTTCGCAGACTTCTACTCCAAACGCGGGATCGGCGCGGGATTAGGTGTAAGGTCATACACGCAGGAGTCGAAGACTGATTTCTTCATGTACGGCATCCACGACACTGGCGTTGACGAGCGCAAGGCAAGGATGAAGTTCGGATCGAACAGATACGACCTGTGGGTTTCCCATGTGAACCACATAACCCCGCGGCTGGATGTCCGAGGCAGGTTCGAGAAGCTCAGCGACATCGAGTTTCTGCATGACTTTTTCCGCAAGAGGGAGGACATTGACCCACAGCCGGCGACCTTCGGCTCGATCGAGTACCAATTCGACCGTCTGAGCCTATCGGCCTACGTCCGCCCGAGGTTGAACAACTTCTTCACCGCCGTCGAGAGACTGCCGGAAATCCGTATAGACGTGCCCAGGCAGGAGCTCTTCAAGAACTTATACTACCAGGGCGAGATGTCCTTCAGCTACCTCAGGCAGAGATGGCGTAAGTTCGACTACCCCAGAGCCGCCGGTGGGGCAGATTTGAAAAACTACGAGGCTATGAGATTCGACTCGCTGAACATGTTCTACTACCCCTTCTCAGTGATGAACATAAACCTCATACCCAGAGCCGGGGTTAGGCTCACCGCCTACTCCAGAAGCTCGAAGACCAAGCTTGACACCGACCAGCTTTTCGAGAACGCCAAGATTGACTATCCCCATGCGGACAACCCAGGAAACGTGCTCAACTACGACTCCAAGGGAGGGGGGAAGTTCAGAGTCGTCCCCGAGGTGGGAATCGAGATCAACACCAAAATCCACCGCATCTGGCAGGATGTCAAGAGCGCGTTCTGGGAGATAGACGGTCTGAGACACGTCATGGTCCCCTACATGAACTACACTTTTATCCCGCGGCCTAGCGTGGACCGGGACAAGCTATACTTTTTCGACGACATAGACAGGATAGAGGAGCAGAACTTCTTCAGGATCGGCGTGAAGAACCGCCTGCAGACCCGGCGAGGGGCATATGGAGCACAGGAGATATATAACTGGATGACCCTGGAAAACTATCTGGACTTCCATTTCGACCACTCGAAGAGCGGCGGTGTCGGCAATTTTGGAACGATCTTCGAATTCCAGCCCTTCCCGTCACTTTCCGTCAAAGCAGACCTGCTGATAAACCTCGGCTCCGGCGGTGTCAGCCGTTTCTCACCTACCATCGAATACGAGATCAACGAGGATTGGAACATCTATGGCGGATACTACTACCAGAACGAATATACCGAGCGCGCGGCATACTCCATGGGAAGCTCGCTTAGCGACATAACCTCGGGAACCGCGTTCGAGAAAAAGTACTACCGCAATCACAGCATCTACGGTGGGATAGACTTCCCGCTGATAGACGACAAGACCAAGGGCAGTGCCAGCATCAACTATAACTTTGAGGCCGGCATGCTGGACGAGGCGCGTTTCGGGATCACACGGTCGCTGCACTGCTGGGAGGTGGGCGTGGAATACCGGCTGCGGCAGCGGAACGACGACATGTCGGAAAGCATGTGGGAACATCAGCTGATGCTGACCCTTGGGTTGACCGCCTACCCAAGCTTCAAGATAGAAGCCAAACAGGGAGTCGGCGGCGCAAATGACTAATGAGCCAATTTCAAAACTACCCGTGGCCGCACGGGGAGTTTCTAGAAATCGGCCCTAATAAAGTCAACCAGAGGAGTTGATGATGAATAAAGTGGCAATTTTGATGGGAAGCAAGAACGACCTGCCCGACCTTAAGGGCGCATTTGAGCTGCTCGACAGTTTCAAAATCCCTTACTGTGTCAGGGTGATTTCCGCCCACAGGACTCCGGCAGAGGCTGCGAATTTCGCAACTTCCGCCGCGGAGAAAGGACTAAAGGTGATAATCTGCGCCGCCGGCATGGCAGCACATCTGGCCGGGGTCATCGCCGCGCACACTATACTTCCTGTGATCGGCGTGCCTATGGCCTGCGAGCCTTTTAACGGACTCGATTCGCTTTTATCGACAGTCCAGATGCCTCCTGGCATTCCGGTGGCGACTGTATCCGCAGGCAAGGCCGGCGCAAAGAACTCCGCTCTCTTCGCCGCAGCCATTCTGGCTCTAAGCGACAAGGATGTCGCAGAGAGGCTCGAGCAGTTCCGCAGAGATCAGTCTGAACAGGTGCGGCAGGCAGACAATGAGGTCTCGAAACAATTCGAAAAATGAAAATAACCGAGCCTGCCGAGCCAATTTCAAGACTTTCCGTGGCCGCCTGCCCGTGCGGAGCACGCAGACAGGCGCAGCAGGCCATCAATGCCGCAATCCTCGCCTTGTCTTTGGCCGTCTCGCCCTGCATACTTCTGGCGGAAGGCGACCTGCCGCCTCTCCACGAAGACCCAGCAGATGACGCCGAAAAGCAGCCTGTCCCCGAGGATATTCACCACGAGCCTGCCCCCGAGCTTGCCCAGGAAGCGGAAGCCACACTTTCAGTAGAGGAAGAGAGGGACAGGATA
>JAFGFR010000302.1 GCA_016930955.1 Victivallales bacterium
GGTTTGTCATCTGGAGGCTCCGGCTTCGGGGGTGATGCCGCAGATTCCATCCGGAGCAATACAATGTCGGAGACTAAGGACGGATACACGCTCAGAATGAAAATCCCGGGCCTCGACAAGTCCTCGCTTGATGTCAGATTAAGAAACAACACTTTGATAGTCTCCGGCTCGCGCAATCAACAGGTCGAGCAGTCTGCGGGAGGATCAAGGTTCCTATCATCGTCATTCAGCAGCTTCTCCTACTCATTTCATGTCCCCGGGCAGGTGGGCAGCGATAAGCTCGAGGTCAGCTATGACGACGACATTCTCGATGTCTTGATCCGTAAGTGAGGCAGGCAGGCATCCGGCAGCGGCAGTGCGTTCTTTGAGCCACGAATCTCATCATTTGGATGGATCCTTTGGTGCCCTGTCGCTGTAGAACCGCGGGGTGACCTGAACCGCGTAATAGGGGAACAAGGCCTTTTTATCCTCGCCGATATCCTCGGGGATGTAGCGCCATCTCTCATACATCCACAGATACTGTTCCGGATATTGACGGATATAATCCTCTGTGAGCGCCATCAGTCCCCTGAGGATTGCCTCGTCGCTGTCGTACTCCATGATGTCTTTCGGCAGGGGCTTGACGAAAGTCTTGTAGCCGGATGCGGTCCTGACCGCACCCCCGACGGCGAGGAAGGCATTGAACTTTTTGCCGAACATTGCCGGGGCCCTGCTCGTGCTGGCCGGCAGACCGAAAAAATCAATGAACACACCCCCGTCCCGGGCCCGGGTATTCTGATCTATCAAGGTCGCCACAATCATCCCGTCCTTCAATGCCTGTATCATCCCTTTTACTGCCCCCCTGGCCTCTATGACTCTGGTGCCGGTGACCGTCCGCCCGCCATTTATCAGACGGTCGAGATAGGGGTTGTTCATCGCCCTGACCACCACCGCCATTTTTATACGCTGTAATGTAGTCTGTGCTATCCGGGCAAGCTCCCAGTTGCCCAGATGCGGGGTGACCCAGATTATCCCCCGCCCCGACTCGTCACATCGGGTGACAATCCTTTGTATCTCGGGATCCATTTCCAGAATTTTGACGAGTCTCTCGTGCCTGCCGGCAAACCAGAAGAACTCAAGGACAAAAAGCACCGTGCTCGCGGCGTTCCTTCTGGCAATCCTGCGAATTTCGCGGATGTCCTTTTCTGGGAAGGCCACTTTCAAATTGGCGGTGATCAGTCTTTTGGCCGGAGGGAACAGATACAAGAAAAAGCCTGCGATGTCGGCGAGGATAAAAACGAGACGCAAGGGGAGCGCTCGGACAAAATGATACGCACAGAAGGAAAAAAAATACTCAAGAAAATAACGGGATCTCTTGAGGGGATTAATCCGTTTGCTCATCTTGACGCACGGGCGATTCTGCGTCTGGGCGGCGGGGAGTACAGCACTTCGCCGTCTTTGCCTGCCCTCAGACCCATAGAGAAAAAGAGGGCATCCCGGGATGAAGCAGCAATCTGTTGCGCAAGATGAAGCCTGTTGGCGACTTGGCAGTTCCATGACTCGGCCTGTCTTGCCACCTTTGCCTCGAGATCGGGAGTTATATTGATCAATCCCCACCCGTCTGCAAGCTCGTGGGGCTTGACAGTGCCCTCCGGCACGGCAAGGTAGAGATAGTCGGCCACATGCGCCCTCCGGATCTGCTCGAAACGGCTCCCGTTGTAGAGTGCCCTCTCAAGCTCCTCTATCTTCTTCAGACAACTACGGTATCTCCTGTTCCTGCTCTCGGAATAGCGCCATGACTCGAACTCGGTGAAGAGGGTGTCGCTGTCACGCAAAGACGGCTCCTTCGCCCGGATTTCAGCCTCGATGGCAAGTTTAAGCTCCTTTTGAACCACAAGCAAGGGCAAAAGCTCCTCCTGTCGTGAGCAGTCAGGCCAGCAGTCATCACGGTCGAGTCTGGTTTCGACAATCAAAGTCCTGACAGGCTGGAGCAGCCGTTTTTTAGCGGGAAGCGACCAGAAGGCCGCCATGTCCGCGCGGAATCTGGAGACTCTGGTGGGAACCCTGAGCCCCACACCTGACGGACTCTGAGGCAGCAGCCAGGCCAGAACAGCTCTCTTCAGGTCGAAATCCCTCATGTGCTGTCCTGAATTGCTTGGTTTATTGGCGATATGTTCGTCTGTGGCACCGAATCCAGAGGGGTTCTCACCCAAAGCTTCGTCTGCTTCAGGAATACCTTGGTCGAAAATGACACCGGCATTTTTCTTTTCGGCCACGACATCCCCGAAATCAAAACTGAGCTGTTCCTGAACCATTTTCATATCAAACCTTTCCCTTTCATGAATGCTCACCGTCAGGATAATCTACACGGAAGAGAACCAGATTCAAACCGGAACATGAAAAACATACATTCGAGCCAATTTCAAAACTACCCGTGGCTCTGCGTCCTGCCAGGTCAGTTCGGGGTCATTACTGGACAGTCTTCGAGTGTCTCAGCCCTTATCCCGACGTGGTTTGCTGAATATCTATACCAGTCATCTCGCCGCATCGCCCGCCGGCACCTGCGCTTCCAAAGCGGTTCTGGCGGAGTCTTGAAATTGGCTCTAGAACATGATGTTCCCGAGATAAATGTTCGAGAAGCCCCGAGACTGCGCCTCCACACGGATATCGAGCAGTGTCTGTGGTGGAGTTCCGGGTGATGCGTTGTATTTGTAGTCGGGATGATATGCCGAGAAGTGAAGCGGGATTTCCTTGCCTAGTTCTTCCCCGACCCAAGACAGGTAGTCGTCTATCATCTCGGGGAAGTCGTTCTTCCCGGGTATGACAAGATTGGTCAACTCGAGGTGTCCCCCCATGGAATGGAACAGCTTGATGGATTCAAGCACAGGTGCAAGGGAGCCCCCGGTCATCTCACTGTAGAATCCCTCTGAGAAGCCCTTCATGTCGAAGTTTGCCGCGTCAATGCAGGAAAATATCTCCCTGGCCGGCTCCGGGGACACGTAGGCGTTGGATACCAGCACCGTGGCGAGGCCGGAAGATCTCGCGAGATTGGCGATGTCAATGAGGTATTCCGCCCAGACCGTCGGCTCGTTGTATGTAAAGGCCACGCTGCGGCATTTGTTTTCCGTGGCCATTTTGACTATGGACGCGGGAGAACATTCCTCAGGCTTGATGGGGGAGGTGTAGGTTCCTCTTGAGAGAATGTAGTTCTGGCAGAATACGCACCCGAGGTTGCATCCGTAGGTGCCGATCGAAAATGTTTTGGAGCCGGGGAGGAAGCCGGCAAGTGGTTTCTTCTCGATTGGGTCAATATTGATTGCCGCCGGATGCCCATAGGCTAAAGAGCAGAGTGTGCCGCCGATATTTTTGCGAATTCTGCAGAATCCTGTCTTCCCGGACGGGATATTGCAGCTTCTCGGGCATAGCAGGCAACGGACATTGCCACCCGGCAGAGGCTCCCACCATCTCGCCTCATGGCTTGAAACTTTATCGCCGGCAGCCATAAATTCTCCATCGGCCGGAAAAACGGTATATATTCAGCAAATCCCGTTAGTGCGGGGTCATGCTGGACAGTCCTCGGGTGTCTCAGCCCCGACCCCGAACGAACATCCAGATTCAGCGGTTCGCCGATTCGAACTCATTCATGAAATCTATGAGTGTCTCGACACCCTTTATCGGCATGGCGTTGTAGATGCTTGCTCTTATTCCGCCGACCGATCGGTGACCCTTCAGCCCAGTCAGTCCCGCTTTTTTTGCCCCGGAGAGGAATTTTGCCTCGAGATCCTCTGACGGCAGCCGGAAGACAACATTCATTCTCGATCGACTCCCGGGATCAACCGGCGACCTGTAGAACTCGCTCGAGTCTATCAGCTCGTAAAGAGCCTCCGACTTGGCATCGTTGATCTCCTCCATGGCAGATATCCCCCCCTTGTCCTTGAGCCACTCCATCACCAGATTCAGCATGTAGATTCCGAAGGTGGGAGGTGTGTTGTAAAGAGAGTTGTTCTCGATGTAAGTCTTGTGCTTGAGCATGACCGGAGTTTTCTCCGGCACTCTTTCCGCGAGGTCCCTGCGGATGATCACCAACGCCACCCCGCTCGGCCCAAGATTCTTCTGCGCACCTGCGTATATAAGACCAAAGCTGTTGATATCTATTACCTTGGACATGATGTCGCTGGACATGTCAGCGACCAGCGGGACTTCGGTTTCCGGGAAAGAATGGTACTGAGTCCCGGCGATGGTGTTGTTGCTTGTGATGTGCAGGTAGGAGGCCTTCGGGTCGGGGCGCCAGTGGCGGATCACCGGGATCCTGTCGTAGTTGGTCTCCTTGCTCGAAGCCACAATCTTGACATCCCCGAAGAGTTTGGCCTCCTTCGCCGCCTTGGATGCCCATGAGCCGGTGTCGGCGTACTCGGCAAAGCCGCCTGGAAGCATCAGATTCATCGGCACCATCGCAAACTGCAGACTCGCCCCGCCTTGGATGAAGCATACCGCATAGTCGTCGCCAATATTCATGAGACCGCGGATATTGGCCTCGACCCTCTGCATGATGTCCGAGAATTCAGTGCCACGGTGTGACAGCTCCATGAGCCCGCAGCCTGAATCGGCATAGTTTGTGAACTCCGCAGCAGCTTTTTCCATTACCTCTTCCGGCAGCATCGCCGGACCCGCGCTGAAATTGAAAATTTTCATGCCAGAATCCCTTTCTCCATATGTAGTGTTATCCAGACCAGAGCCAAAACAAAGCCGTCTACATTCCTCTCCCTGCAACGCCCGCAAGCATACAAAGCCAGAGGCACCCTGCTGAGCAAGACAACGGACAATAACACCATAATCCGCATTTTGCATCCAACTTTTTTCCTTTTTTGTGTAAAATTGCTTGCAATATTTCGGAAACGCGATACTTTTATTGGCGGGCGGCGATGCCGCAGCAAGAAACAGATATCTGTCGGCACATGCCGGATCATATAGATGTACACGTCATGCCCTGAGGCGGAATTAAGAGAATTTTGAAGGAGTTGATTATGCCCAAACTTGTTTGTTTAAGCGGAATGAACAAGGGAGAGGAATATGAACTTTCCGAAGGTAACAACACGATAGGACGCAGTGAGGAAAACACTATCTGCGTGTTCGACAAGAAGTCCTCGCGCCATCATTGCCAAGTGATATTGAAGGGGGACACCTTGCATATAGAGGACTTGAACAGCACGAACGGCCTCAGGCTGAACAACAACTTCATAACTGGCACGGTACCTCTGAAGATCGGCGACCACATCCGTCTTGGGCAGACGGTTTTTCTCGTCAGCGACCGGTCGGTCAAGGAAAACGAGGACATCACCGCGTCGGCTCAGTTCAGGAAGCAGCAGAAATACGAGAGCCTGTTGCAACAGACAGCCTTTCAGGTGACCAAGACAACCGCTTTGAGAAAGCTCAAGACCGACAAGGAGGGGAGACAAACCGGCTTCCTGTCGTTCTTCCAGAGAGAGGACGAGGAATAACGCTCCTTGATCCTTTGTTGAGATCGGCCATTTCTCGTTGTCTGTAAAGCGAAAGCGGGACGGTTGGCGTGGCTGGGAACACGATGAGGAATGGCAAGGGCACGGAATGCCGACCGGCGACTTTGACCGGTACAGCTTGGCTATAGCGTTCTTCAAGGAGCCCGGGGCTGTTACACCTACCGTTCCTGCGATGCAGGATAAAACGGTGTGCAATTCTCCAGCAGGGATTCGAATGGCAGGAAAGGGTAAAAAGAATCAATACAGGGTCGAGATAGCATCAGAGGAGTGCAAGGGCTGCGGCAGGTGCATTCTGGAATGCCCAGTAAACGCCTTGGAGAAGACATCGCTAGTCAACTCCATGGGATGTGTATATGTTTGCTACACTGGTGGATGCATAGGATGCGGCTCCTGTTTTTACGCATGTCCCGAGCCTGGGGCGATAACCGTGCTTGAAATTTCTCCCGACGAGTGTGGTGACTGATGGATTCTCCGAAACAGTTGTTGCTGAAGGGTAACGAGGCCACGGTTTACGGTGCTTTGCTGGCCGGCTGCGAGTGCTTCTTCGGATATCCGATAACCCCTGCGAGCGAGATTGCGCATGCTGCCGCGGAGCTTTTCCCGAAACTCAACCGTTGCTTCCTGCAGGCGGAGTCCGAGATCGCGGCGATAAACATGGTTTTTGGCGCGTCTGCAGCAGGGCGAAGGTCGCTTACAGCTTCTTCGGGGCTGGGGATAAGCCTGAAGCAGGAGGGTGTCTCATACATAGCGACCTGCGAGCTTCCGGCTGTGATAGTTGATATAACCCGCGGCGGCCCGGGGCTGGGCAACATCGGCCCCGAGCAGTCGGACTACAATCAGGTCGTCAAGGGTGGTGGACATGGGAGCTACAAGTGCATTGTCCTGGCACCCAACTCAGCTCAGGAGATGTGCGACTTGACCATCAAGGCCTTCGACTTGGCGGATGCCTACCGGACTCCAGTCTATGTGATGGCAGACGGTGTGATAGGCCAGATGCTGGAGTCTGTGGTGTTGCCCCAACCGGTTACCCAGCGGCCCGTGCCCGAATGGGCTCTGGCAGGAAACAAAGAGACAAGAAGAAATGTGATCACCTCGATATATCTCGACCACGACGACCTCGAGGCTGTCAACCAGAAGCTGCAGGAAAAGTATCAGCTGATCAGCAGGAAGGAGCAGCTTTGCGAGACTTACATGGTTGATGATGCGCGTCTGGTGCTCGTGGGCTATGGGATAGTCAGCCGTCTGATACGTTCCGCCGTCGACGTGCTTCGTGCTGAAGGGCTTGAGGTCGGGATGCTCAGGCCAATAACACTTTTCCCCTTCCCCCGTGACGAGATGCAAACTTGCGCGTCCAGATCCGAAGGCTTCCTGTGTATAGAGATGAGCAACGGTCAGATGGTGGATGACCTCAAGCTGTCAATAGAATGCTCCAGGCCGGTGCATCTTTACACTAGAATGGGGGGAAACGTCCCCTCCGTCAATGAGATATGCTGCAAATCCCGCGAGATATTAGGAAAGGGTGCATCGAGATGAGCAAGGTTGTGGAAAAGGTGAAATTCGGCAAGTCGAGCGGTTTTTTCAATGTCTTTGAGCGCCGGCCGGGAAACATAAAGAAGAACATGCATTATTGTCCCGGCTGCGGGCACGGCATACTTCACAAGCTGATAGCTGAGGCGATGGTCGATCTCGGGATGCAGGATCGGATGATAATCATCGCCCCTGTGGGTTGCTCGGTATTTTCCTACTACTATTACGACGCTGCCGGGATTTCCGTCCCCCACGGGCGTGCGCCGGCTGTCGGGACAGGTCTGCTCAGGGCCAACCCCGACTGCTTCGTCATATCATACCAAGGCGACGGCGATCTTGGCGCCATAGGGCTGAACAACTTTTTGCAGGCGGCTAACCGCGGCGAGAACATGACAGTGTGCTTCGTGAACAACGGCATCTACGGTATGACCAGTGGCCAGATGGCACCGACCACTCTTGTGGGACAGCAGACCGCCACATCGCCCTATGGCAGGAGCGTGACGAACGAGGGTTATCCCCTGAAGGTCGCGGAGATGGTCGCCGCGCTGGAGTCCCCGATATATGTGGAGAGGGTCGCGCTGACTTCCGCGAAGAATATACGCACGGCTAGAAAAGCCTTGCGCAAAGGGCTTTTCAACATGAAGCAGAGGAAGGGGTTTTCCCTGATCGAGTTCCTCTCCGGCTGCCCGGTGAATTTGAAGAAGAACGCCAAGGAGACCAACGACTGGATCGAGCAGGAGATGGCAAGCTATTTCCCCTTGGGATGCCTGAAGGATATAGAGGACAGCAGACCCCCCATATCGCGACCAAAGCCCATATTCGATAAGGACGAGGTGATGGACACTCTGATACAGTCTGCAGGCAATATAAGATGGGGCAAGAAAAAGACTGTGCTGCGCAAGGACTTGCGTATAAAGTGCGCTGGCTTCGGGGGGCAGGGCATTCTGAGCCTCGGGATGATGATAGCTGCGATGGGGCAGTCTCGCGGGATAAATGTTTCTTGGCTGCCTTCCTACGGGCCGGAGATGCGCGGGGGGACGGCCAATTGCTCCGTCGTTCTCAGCAACGACATCATCGGCTCGCCGATAGTCAAGGAGACTAATATTCTGATAGCGATGAACCAGCAGTCCATGGACAAGTTTCTCCCCGACCTGATCCCGGGGGGCATTCTGCTCTATGACCGTACAGGGATAGGGCAGCCGAAGACAAAAAGCAGGATTTTCTCCGTCGAGGCATCACGGATAGCGGTGGATATCGGCGACATCAGATGTGCGAACTCCGCGATCATGGGTGCGTTTGCAGCCTGCCTCAAAGGCTTCGAGATGGAGGATTACGAGGAGGCCTTCGAGGAGGCGATACGCAAGACATTCAGGAAGAAGCAGCAGCTCATAGACTATAACATCCGTGCTTTCTCGAAGGGCAAGGAGTCGGTGAAGATAGAAAACGTATGAGCCAATTTCAAAACTACCCGTGGCCGCGCGGCCTGCTATTTTGGATGCGAGGCCACGCCGATGCGGGAGCGGGCATACCTGTA
>JAFGFR010000303.1 GCA_016930955.1 Victivallales bacterium
CCCTGCCGCACGGTCTTGCTGCGGAATTCGCAGCCCCGCTGATTGAAAGGGGTGTAAAGGTTATTGACATCAGCGCTGACTTCAGGGTGCGCGACCCTGAGGTCTACGAGAGATACTACAGCCAAAGTCATCCTGCACCTGGGCTTCTGTCCAAGGCGGTCTACGGCCTGCCGGAGTTCTATCGCGAAAATATACGCGGCTCATCCCTTGTCGCCTGTCCCGGATGCTACCCGACAAGCATACTCCTCGCGGCGCTGCCGCTTCTGAAGAAAAGACTTGTGTCGCCTGACGGGATTGTTGTATCGAGCATGAGCGGGGTGACCGGGGCAGGGAGAAAAGTTGAACTTCCATATACCTTCCCCGAGTGTAACGAGAGCCTGAGAGCCTACTCGGTCTCGGGTCACAGGCACCTTTCGGAGATCGAGCAGGAGCTCGCCATCGCCGCCGGCGGGCGTGAGGTGAAGATCAATTTCCTCCCGCATCTTGTGCCGGTGAGCCGCGGAATCAACTCCACCCTGCTTTTCAATCCTGCCAGTTTGCTTTCTCCGGAAAGTGTGGATGCGGCCTACGCCGAGGCATATGGGTCCGAGCCCTTTGTCAGAGTCCTGCCATACGGTAAGCTTGCCGACACCAAGCACGTCACCATGACAAACTTTTGCGAGATGGGCTTTGCCCTCGACGGGCACACGGGCAGATTGGTCGTGACATCCGCGATAGACAACCTTACAAAGGGTGCCTCCGGGCAGGCGGTGCAGTGCTTCAACATCATGTTTGGCATGGACGAGCGCATGGGGCTTTGATCCTGAAGTGAAGCAATTTAAAGGAATATGAGACTATGGAGAATCTTGTGATTGTGGGGACCGGCCCGGCCGGCTACACGGCGGCGGTCTATGCGGCAAGGGGCCGGCTTGACCCGGTGATACTCGCGGGTCCCCTGCCCGGGGGGCAGCTGACGCAAACGACCGATATCGAGAACTTTCCAGGCTTCGAGGCGATAAACGGTTTCGATCTGATGGAGAGGATGCGCAAACAGGCCGAAAGTTTCGGGGCCAAGGTCAAAGGCGAGACCCTTAAATCCGCTGTCCTTAAAGATGGCGGCTCCCATGATCTGACGCTCTCATCAGGGGAGAAAATCTCCGCGAAATCCTTGATCGTCGCCACCGGGGCATCCCCCAGATGGCTCGGGCTCGAGTCGGAGCAGAGATTGATGGCCAAGGGTGTCACTGCATGTGCGACATGTGACGGGGCGTTTTACAAAGATGTCCCGGTAGTCGTGGTCGGCGGCGGCGACTCTGCGGTCGAGGAGGCCGTGTTCCTGACGAAATTCGCCAGCAAGGTCACGATGATACATCGGCGCGACCAGCTGCGGGCCTCGGCGATCATGGCCGAACGCGCAAAGGGCAACAGCAAGATCGAGATCGTATGGGACACCGTCGTCACCGAGGTGCTCGGGAAGGACGAGGTCGAGGGCGTCAAAGTGAAAAACGTCAAGACGGAACAAGAGTCAGTGATCGAGTGCAAGGGCTATTTCGCCGCCTTGGGACATATCCCGGCGACCGAGGTCTTCAAGGGCCTGCTCGACATGGACGGCCAGGGCTACATCCTTCTGAAGGAAGGCAGCTCGCGCACCAGCGTGGACGGGGTGTTCGCCGCAGGGGACTGCGCGGACCACGTCTACAGGCAGGCCGTCACCGCCGCCGGAATGGGCTGCAGGGCGGCGATAGATGCCGAAAGGTGGCTCGAGTCGAAAGGTTGAACGCACCATGCCTCTCAAATTAAAAAACGATTCCGGCAAGACCTCCGGCTCGAACTCGTTCGAGGCAGGACAGCTTCACAGGGGTGTCGCCGAGATCGAGAGGAAAATCGCTGAGATCGAGGAGGAGTTCAAGGCCAAGTCCGACGAGCTGTCCAAAGAACGAAACTACGAGCCGTGGTTCTACATCGCCTTGGGAATCGGGGTGTTGTTTTTCCTGTTCAAGCTCACTTTCTCAAGCTTCTTTCTGGCCGCCTTCCTGGGCGGGCTGGTCTATCTGTACAAGAAGTTCCTGCACAAGGACGTCAGGATCCTCGAGATGCAAAAGGTACATGAGAAGAATCTCGAGTTGCAGCGGCAGCTCCTCGGCCAACGCCGGAAGGAGCTGGACACCTTGGAAAACAATCAGAACTGAAGAACAAGGACATCACCCATGAAACCCGCTGAAATAGAGAAAAACCTTAACGACATCAACCCCGAGATCAGAAGGGAGGCAGTATGCGAGTTTCGCAAGTCAGTGCTCGATGGCGGGCTAGCACCGAAGAAAGAGTCAGACATACACAACCTGCACTGCCATACCTTCTTCTCCTACAACGCCTACGGCTACTCGCCGAGCTATATCGCCTGTCTGGCGAGGCGCGAGGGATGGTTTGCTGCGGGGATAGTTGACTTTGATGTCCTCGACGGGTGCGACGAGTTCCTGTCAGCCTGCTCCGTGCTGGGTGTCCGTGGTGTATGCGGGATGGAGACCAGAGCCTTCCTTCCGGAATTCTCCAGCCGCGAGATCAACTCCCCGGGTGAGCCGGGGATCACTTACCACATGGGCGTGGGATTCACCGGAAGTGAACTCCCGGGCTCCGCAGGACCAAAGGCAACGGAATTCCTCGGGTCAATGAGGCAGGGCGCCGCAAGACGCACCCGCGAAATGGTCGCAAAGGTCAACTCATTCCTCGACCCTGTGACAATAGATTTCGACAAGGATGTCGTCCCTCTGACCCCCGCCGGCAACGCTACCGAAAGGCACTTATGCTCGTCCTATGAGATACGCGCCGCCGAAATATTCCCTGAGGTCTCAAGACTCGCCAAATTCTGGGCGGGAAAACTCGACATCCCCCCCGGGAAGGCCATCGAGACCGTCGGCGACAGCGTGAAGTTGCAGGGGCTAATACGCTCGAAAACCATGAAGTCCGGAGGCATCGGCTATGTCAAGCCCGATGCCGACACCTTCCCAAACGTCAAGGATGTCAACAACTTCATCCTTGCCGCAGGCGCAATCCCCGTGATAACATGGCTCAACGGCCTGTCCGAGGGTGAACAGTCCATGGACGAGCTTCTGGACCTCCATGTCTCGCTCGGCGCGGCATTCCTCAACATCATCCCCGACAGGAACTGGAACATCAAGGACCCCTCGGAGAAGGCCTCCAAGATGAAGGAGCTGCAGAAGATGATCGCCGCCTGTGAAAAGCGCGCCATGCCGGTCATCG
>JAFGFR010000029.1 GCA_016930955.1 Victivallales bacterium
CCCCGCCAGGATGCCGATGCTCAATCCGGCTCCCCCGACAGGCTCTTCACCGTCAAGACCGATGATCTGGTGATAGGTGTGACACTCTCCGGGAACATCAATGCCAGGATGCAGCACAAGCTCTCCTCGGACGCTGCATTCAAGACCCAGCTCATTTCGGTGGTCCCCGAGAACAGCACCGTGAAAAAGGGCGATGTGCTGGCGGAGTTCGAGACTGATGTGCTGCAGCAGACCATAGACGACCTCAAGGTGGATTTGGACAACAAGCGCAAGGGGCTGGAGATACTCGAGAAGGAGCTTGAGATACTGGTAAGCTCTAATGTGGCAGAGATCGAGGAGGCGGAGAACAGGGTTGTTGAGGTCAGGGACGAGTTCAACAAGTATTGGAAGATAGAGGCTCCCAAGGAGAAAGACACTCTTCAGCTCAATCTTGACAGCGCGGGGCAGAAGCTGAATGATGCCGAGGGCGAGTTCTACAAGGCCAGCGAAGTCCTTAACAGGACGGTCTTCAGGGATGAGTCTGCCGAGCTGCAGGCGAGAAGCAAGCTGGCTGGCATGGAGAAGGCGATCGATGCGGCACGCATAGCGTTGAACAATGCCGAGCTTGACCAGAAGATGTTCAAACGGTTTACTCACCCGAACAAGATGACTACCCTGCAGAACAAGCTGAAGGAGGCGAAGCTGAATCTCGAGAAGGTGAAGATCAAGACGGCATCCCTTCTCGTGCAGAAGGACAACCAGATATATAACCAGCAGACAGCGATAACGAAGGTCGAGCGAGATTTGAAGAAACATCTGGACTTCCTCCCCCAGATGAGGCTGGTGTCGCCTGTCGATGGGATTGTGATATACTGCGACCCTGACCGCAGGTGGGGCAAGCTTGATGTCAAGGTCGGAATGGACATCAACCGCAAGCAGGTAATCCTGACAATCCCCGACATGAGCGATCTGGTGGTCGACGTTGACATCCCGGAGCAGTACCGTTCGCGTGTGAAGCTAAGTGACAAGGCGGTGATCGTCCCCGAGTCGTTGCCCTCGCTGAGGTTTGACGGGGTGGTGTCGGAGATAGCGTCACTGCCCAAAAACCAGATACATTGGGATCCGTTCTCCCCGAAGATATACTCATCGAAGATAGACATTGTGGAACGTGATCCCAGACTGGTCAGCGGGATGAATGTGAAAGTGTCGATAGTGAACAGGGTGCTTGAGAGGCGTCTGGTGGTCCCGGTGGAGGCGGTCCACGAGAAGGGGGGGAAATATTTTGTCTATTTGAAGCATGACTCCAAATACCGTGAGGCGGACGTGGAGATAGGCGAGTCTAACGACAGTTTTGTCGAGATACGCAGCGGATTGAAGGAGGGTGATGTCGTGTTTCTATACCGTCCTTTCCAAGGCAAGGGCAACTAGACTGATGAAGGAGTCCGCCAAGAAGTGTGTCGTCAGGTTCGAGGGGATCACGAAGACCTATCACCTCGACAGCCTGGATGTCCCGGTGCTCAAGGGACTTGACTTCGAGATAAGGCAGGGGGAATTTGTCGGGATCATGGGCGAGTCCGGGTCAGGCAAGTCAACCTTGCTGAATTTGCTCGGGCTCCTGGACGTGCCAAGTTCCGGGAAATACTTTCTGCTTGACCAGGAGGTCGAGCACTACTCTGACGACCGGCTTGCCGAGCTGAGGAACCGCTATATCGGATTCATATTCCAGAGCTTCAACCTATTCCCCCATCTCAGTGTCGAGCAGAACATAGAGGTGCCGATGGTGTACCGCGAGGTGCCGAGGGGCAGACGACGTTTCCTTTCACGCGATCTGGCGGAGAGGGTCGGGCTGGGGCACCGGCTGAAACACAGGCCGACTGAGCTCTCCGGCGGCGAGTGTCAGCGGATCGCCGTCGCAAGGGCGCTGGGCAACGATCCATCCTTCCTGCTCGCCGACGAGCCCACTGGGAACCTCGACGAAAACACCAGCGAGGAGATAATATCCCTCTTCAAAAAACTCCATTCAGCCAACGAGGTGACTATTGTAATGGTGACACATTCCCCCAGCCTCAAGGGGATATTCGACAGGATAATATATCTGCGTGACGGTCTCATTGTGCATGGCAACGAGCCTGCTCAGACATTGTGACCGGCAAATCCGGCCAACTGCCTTCCAGGATTGACTTCTGGAAAATCCTGCGATGTGTTTGACCGGTATTGTATTGGAGGGACGCCGACATGGGTCTTGAAATGTCGGCTGAAATAATATATGGAGTCATAGCCGCATAGCTCCGCCACCCTGCCGATGGGGTGGCTCGACTCGATCAACATCACCTTTGCCGAATCTATGCGCTTGCCAATGATAAACTCCCTGGGGGAAACACCTTTAATGCTTCGGAACACGCGTCCAAAGTGGTCGGGACACATCCCGGCGGAGGCCGCGAGTCGCCGGATGTTGTGTCTGCCGGCGGGGTCAGCGCTTATCCGGGAGCAGATTCGCTCTATTGCCGTTTCATGAATGCTGGGGCATGAGGCACTCATGGCCCTGTCCAGAGACTCTAACTCATACAGTGCCGCCGAAGTCCATAGTGCCGCCGAGTTCTTGTCGCCTCCCGAGCCCCCCGCATGCACTGCCCTGACCATCAGCTGCTCGATGAATTTGAAATCCGCCAGTCTGCGATGGAACTTAGGAAGTGTGACGGGGTGGAGGGCGATTTCAGCGTGCGAAGCAAGGCGGTCAAAGTGGATGGCCACCACCCTCAGTGGATTCTCGGGGGAGTGTCCTGCCTTGAGATTAGAACCGGGTGAAATCACGAAGCAGTCGCCGCCTATCAGGTCGTAGGACTTGTCTTGCGTCTCGAGCAGACCCTTGCCGCCAAGCACCAGCCAGAGGTCATAATCACGCATGCCGGTTACTCGCCAGCTCCAGTCCGCGGCGCAATTATAGATGCCTCCGCCGTTAAACTTTATCGTATCAGTGTAAAACATTCTCGGGAAAATCCATTTACTTTAAACTTGAAATCATTATAGTAGAGCCGATTTGGAAACCACCCGTGGCCGCGCGGCCTGCCTGGCCTGTGCTCCCGACGAGGTTCTCGCGGAGTTTTGACATCGGCTCAGTATATCACAGTTAAGCTATCGTTCAAATATAAATGATAAACAATTTGGAGGCTCAAATGGCTGTTAAATTGAAATGGCTGGAACATTCAGATTTGGCGATCAAGCGCCGGCCGACCATGCGGAGGGAGGAATTCCTGGATTGGATGACCTTCAAGGGTGGCGACCGCATACCTTTCACGGAGTTGTTCGGGCCGATAATCGGGCTGAAGGAGGAATGGGAGGAGCAGGGGGCGAGCGAGGCGGAACTCGATTTCTCCGCTTTTGAATACCGTTGCGAGTCGCGGGGCTTTATTCCCGTTAACACCGGACTGCTCGGGGGCATGCCCGTGGTTCAGCTCGAGGAGGACGACGAATATAAAGTCTGGCGGGACGCTCTTGGCAGAACCATGAAACTGCCCAAAGGCAAGGCTACCCTTGCCCTTCCCATGGACTATCCGGTGAAAAATATGGACGACTGGCTGAGGATCAGGCCTTGGTTCGAGTTCTCGGAGGCCCGCTTCTCCGGGGGCTGGGAGGATGCCGGTCGAAAACTCCTGCAGGATGGCAAGGTCGTCTGTGCAGGCATCCCCGGCGGGTTCGACGCTCCAAGGCAACTTATGGGCGAGGAGAACCTTTGCCTCGCCTACTACGAGCAACCTGAACTCGTGCATGATATGCTGAGAACCATCGGCGAC
>JAFGFR010000304.1 GCA_016930955.1 Victivallales bacterium
ACAAGTGGCTCGAGGCAAAAAAAAACTCCCCCGAATCCTGCTGACAAATCGCCCCCCGCCCACAATGGTGCCCATTTTACGCTTACCGCGGGCGAAACCTTCCTCGAGGTCTCCGCACTTGAGGAATCTTTCAGCGGCGAGGGTGATGACAGGCCTGCAGAATCCGTATTTCTGCTCGTGTCGCGGGGATACGCGCGCTCGAACTCCGCGAGATGGCCATCTATGTTCTCATGGCTTTATTTAAGGCTCCCGGTGATGCCATATAATGAACCGTGTTCAAAGCTGAACTTGTCTTTGGGAGTCCATGCTGAAAAAAGGGCATATAATTCATTACCGCGAGGGATTGCCAGACCCAGCCGCATCACCTGTTTGTCCGCTGGAATTTCAGGTATCGCCATATTCTTGGCCCAAGATAAACCTTTGTCTCTGGTGTAGGACACCCATACCTTGCGCGTTCTATCTCGGTAGTCAAACCAGGAGACTGCCCAAAGATCTTCATTGCCAGCAATTGCCATATCGAAAATATCAGGGATGTCCCCCGATTTAGACAGCGCATCCATAGTCCTTTCCGTCATCGTGCCGCGCCGCCAGACGAACGGCAGGCTGACATCATTAATCGGATAAGAATCACGCCAATTCCTGCCGCCGTTTTCCGATACTGAGAGAATGACATCTATAGTTCCTTCCACAATGCCTTCACCAAAAGGATTATTGCTGCTTTTGGTAATTGTCGTTTTAGTCCAAAGCACTAAAATCTCACCATTTAACCCTGTGCGCAACACCAAGTTCTGCCCACCGAAATCCTGTTCCCCAGACCCCTTGAAATTTTTGAGAGGAAACCAGTCACATCCGTTGTTTTCCGTCTTGTAAATATTTCTGCCATATAAGCAATAAAGGGCTCCGTTCACAAATGCCAGCTTCGTATATATCGCCGGGTAGCCATAAGGAATCCCTCTAGACTCCTGTATCGTCCATGTCTTGCCAGCATCCTTAGACACTCCCAGCTCGGAAATATATTCTCGGTTTTTTGCGGCAAGGTCTTTTATCCTCCAGAATAAGACATAGAAGGTGCCATCGTCATCAACCGCCAGACCTGGATTGCTGTAGTACAATAATTTATCTGCATTGTTTGCGTTTGAGTTCAGCGCTATGGGCGCCGTCCAGTTGCATCCGGAGTTGTCTGAACTGGAAAAGAACACATCCATATTATTTGTCTGAGCCAATAATAATTTCCCTGAGGGCAAGATTTCAAGACGAAATTCCTGCCAATAACCCCTCCCTTGCCGAGCACCGGGAATAATGTCTTTAACCCAGGTACCGGATTGATCATCCTGTCGGGCAAGAAAAGTATTATCTCCAAGAATCCACGATGCATACAAGCTCGTCCCTTTTTTTGAAACCAATTTGGGCGGCGACAATGCCAGCATGTTGGCGTGACCCTCTCCGTCTTGAGCCAACAATTCCGGTTCATCCCACGAAATGGTGTTGTCATGGTAATTGTTTGCCACCGGCTCTTTCTTGCAGGCATATCCTGACAAGATAAGAATGCAGGCTATTGCGATCTTCGCAACTGGCTCTCTATAATTCATTTCTCGCCTCCGTTGTTAGGTGATGTCCCGTTGATTGTTAAAACTTTTTTGACGACAGTGTTCGAGTCGTGCATAGTGTCCGCGACGCGCCCGTCATCCAGTTTTATCGCGGCCCACGTTCCCCCTTCGAGAACGATCCACTTACCGTCAATGGAAGTGAGCCCCTTCGACTGGACAGATGTCCTTGTTGTTTAAGGTGTGAGACACCTGCGGCGAAGCCGCTCTTATTTGCGCATTAGAGATCTCCCGGAGGGAGATGCGCCCTCTTCGGAGTCTTATCAGCCGGAGGCTGTGTTGTCTGTCACGCAGCATTGCCATCTGACTTGAATCCTTGCATGTCGTCCGAGAAGTACACCTCGTCAGGGCTCTGGTAGTCCAGCGACTGGTGGTACCGCTCAGTGTTGTAGAACCTGAAGTATAGCTTAACTCCTCCTTTCAGCGCTTTCAAGTCCCGGTAGTCGTTTATGAAGATATTCTCGTACTTCAAGGAGCGCCATAGACGCTCGACGTAGACATTGTCGAGGGCGCGTCCTTTACCGTCCATGCTTATCCGGATGCCGTTCGATTCCAGCACTTTGGTGAAGTCTTCGCCGGTGAACTGGCTGCCCTGGTCAGTGTTGAAGATCTCCGGAACGCCATAGACTTCAATCGCTTCTTTCAAGGCCTCCACACAAAAGTCAGCGTCTATCGTGTTCGACAGGCGCCATGCCAGCACTTTCCGGCTGTAGAGGTCGAGTATCGCAGCCAGATAGACAAAGGTGCCGTCGTGCCTGATATAGGTTATATCGGTCGCCCAGACCTGGTTGGCATAGGCGATCTGGAGCCCGTTGAGCAGGTAGGGGTATATCTTATGCCCCTTGCGGGGCTTGCTCGGGTTGGGGTGAACCTCATACTGACTGGCTATCTCTGCAATCATCTTTTCCTCCCTGATCGCTTCAATAGCCACACGCGCCTTGAACTTGCTGTCGAAGTCCTTCTCATTGTAAAACCTCCTTTTTGCCTTAATTTAACACGGTTTTAAGGAAATTTCACACCTTATTCACCTGTCCAGTTTTTTGGTCGCATCATACCAGAATTTTCAGCCTTTTTTCCCGAGTGCCATGCATTTTTTCCGGTCTTCATGAAGCACTGACTGCCCGTGATCATCACATTCAAATCCGGGAAGGCAATATCGAGTTGGGCATCCCAAGGTTCGAATCGCGCCTTTTTCGACGAAGCGTTCGGGTCTGCCGTCGAGTTCACATGTCATGCGCTCTCGCCACATACCGATCCTGTCCATCTCCGATTTTTCATTGGCAAGGTCGTTGAGTTCCCTCGGATCATCGCGCAGATTGAAGAATTGTTCCCTTCCGAGTCCCGGCCACCAGATGTATTTCTCAACCCCATCGGTGAGATACTGCATCCCGCTGCCGACACCCGCCACCCGGGAGCATTCCCCGTGGATATATCTCCTGTCAATCGACTCACCGCGAAGAAGTCCGAGCAGGCTTTGCCCGTCAACTGTTTTCGGGATCGGCACCCCTGCCGCCTCAAGCACTGTCGGCATGATATCCATAAGTTCAACTGCAGTGTCGATGACCGCGCCAGGCTGAAATCCCATCGATGAGGGGAAGCGCATTATAAGCGGCACACGTGCGGAAGGCTCATAGGGAACGCATTTCGCGAAGAACTGATGGTCCCCGAGCATTTCGCCGTGATCGGAAGCAAAAATGACAGCCGTGTCTTTTGGAATTACCTGCAGCAAGCGCTCAAGTTGATCGTCAATGTGTGCGATGGACGCGAAGTATGCCGCCCTGAACTGGCGCACCATCTCGGGCATGCCCCTGAATCGGGACGTGCCCGCCATATTCAGCGGGAATCCGTATTGCGGCTCATCGTATAATCGTGACCAATCCGCATCGAACGGCTCAGGGATATCCATGTTGATGTAACGATCGTAATAGAACTCAGGCGGTGTGCATGGCGGATGAGGATGGAATATGCCCACATTCAGGAAAAAAGGTTTTGTCGGGTCACGTCTTTCAAGAAAGTCTATGGCCTCGGAGATGCACCAATTCGTAGGATGCATATACTCCGGAAGATGCCACGGGCGGGCATGCCAGGAATTCCCCGTTATTCCGTGTGAACGCCCGATGTCGTTCAGGAACACCCCCTCACGTGCCAAAAAACGCGCATGGTCGTTGACCGCGAGATTTCTCTGGTCGCCGGGACCGTCCGCAAGTTCCATGCTGTGAAATCCATAAAGTTTTCGTTGAGGGTGAAGGTGGAGTTTCCCGACAAGATGGCACTGGTAACCAGCCTCGGCAAGCGTTCCCGGGAGCGTGTGCCCGCTCAGCTCGGTATTGTAATTGAAAAAGACACCATGCGACGAGGGTTTTTGACCGCACATCCATGTGCGCCGCGCTGGTATGCAA
>JAFGFR010000305.1 GCA_016930955.1 Victivallales bacterium
AATTGTCCCGCCCGGGGAGCCGCTGACCAAACCACGCGCCTGCAACTACGGTCTCGAAATAGCCAACGGTGACTATGTCGTCGTGTACGATGCCGAAGATCGCCCGGATAGTGATCAGCTTCGTCGTGCAGTTGATGCTTTTAACCGACTCCCTGAATCGGTGGCATGTCTGCAGGCAAAGCTTAATGTCGATAATTATCAGGATTCGCTTTGGACAAGACTATTAACGCTGGAATACACACTTTGGTTTGATGCTTTTCTTCCTGGATTACATGCCCTTGGCTCTCCGATCCCCCTCGGCGGCACCTCGAATCACTTCCGCGGCGAAGTCATCCGTGCCCTGCGCTGGGATCCATGGAACGTCACCGAGGATTGCGATCTCGGCATCCGGCTTGCCAAAGGAGGGTGGGAAACTAAAATCCTCGATTCAACAACTTGGGAGGAGGCTCCCGTGCATGCCGCAAGCTGGTTTCGCCAACGTTCCCGCTGGACTAAAGGGTGGATACAGACGATGGGCGTGCATACCCGCGCTCCCTGTTCTGACATCCAGATCCTCGGAATATGGCGCTGGATCTGGATGATGACAATCGTCGGGGGCCAGATATGGGGACTGCTCGCCACCCCATTCGGGCTTGTCGCCGGAATCTTATGGTTGTGCTTCCATTGGTCATTGTATGATCCGCGGCAGCCTTGGACACTCTGGCCGCTTGCATTGGCGCTGGGGCTCCTTCTCTCCAACGGCATCTTCATCCTCGCGCATCTCTGCGCTATTGTCAGGAGGAAGCGTTATCGGTTGATTTTCTGGGCGTGGCTTCTGCCTTTCTACTGGCTGGCGATGGGATTTGCCGCATGGCGGGGAACCTTGCAGCTGTTATACGCTCCTTTTCTCTGGGAAAAAACCCTGCATGGAGTTGCCGACCGTGCACCTCCGGGGATTTTGCCGGCTCCGGCGCCTATGGCCGAGGGGCACACTGGCTACACCCGGACCTTTCCCGGCAAACTCTTTGCTTTCCCGCAAGGCGGAAGGCGTTCTCCAGCTTCGGCTGTCCTGTTGGCGGTGGCCACGGCACTGGTGGCGACAAGCGCCTGGATGACCCTCGAATGGAGCGGCGCCCGAGATCAGGTGCTTATGGCGACAATAGACAACCTCGATACGCCAAACCTGGATGTGGAAATGGAAATAGAGGAGAATTGGGCAGGGAAAGACTCGCTGGAGTTTACCCTCAAACAACCGCTGTCGTCTCACGAACGTCAGGCCTACATGGCCACCGTCTGGGTTAAGGTCTTGGATAACGAGTGGTACCAGCAGGAAATAAGCGGCATACTCCCCCCCGGGAACAATAAGATAGTTTCCCCGCTTAAAGGGAATTGGCTGGCCCGCGGCGGCATGGACTCTTCATGGTCGCCCCAGCTATTGATGCGCACACGCGCTGTCGGACTACGCCTACACCTCGGGAACACTCCTGAAAACAAACCGATATTAGACTCGGTAACCGCCGTGGACCGCACTGCGGCGATGAATCAGGATATCGTTGATTTGCGTGCCCTTGCCCCCATGCGCCGTAACCATCCCGGAGAGTTTCGCTTTCAACTGACACAGCCGGCATGCAATCCCTTCGACCCGGATATCGTCACGGTTGACGGTCATTTCTCCGCCGCCGGGACCACTGAAACCATCCCTGCATTTCTTACCCGGGATTTCCAAAGGTCCAAGGACAACGGTGTGGAGGAACTCCTCCCGGCAACTGTCCCCGAATGGGCCTTGCGCTGGACTCCGCCAGAGGCAGGTGAATACAGCTTGGTCATTGAAGTCATCGAGGGCGGCAGGCAAACCGCCGTTTCCACTCCCATGAACTTCACCGTCGCCGACTCCAAAATGCCGGGATATGTCGGTATCGGAGGTAGCTGGTTCCAATATGCCGATGGCAGTCTATTCTACCCGCTCGGTATAAATCTGCGCTCCCCGCACGACCACTTGGTGGACATGTTTGACATCCCACAGCCTTCGCCAAAGGGAGGAAGCGCCGCCATGGAGACTGCCATCGACTATTTTGCCCTAAACGGTTGGACAATGGTTCGTACCTGGTTGATGCCGGCTTTCGGCGCACTCGAGTGGGACCACGAGTGGGATGGATTCCACGGATTGGGGATGTACAGCATGTCTGAAGCCTGGAAAGTTGATCGGATTTTTGAAACGGCGCGGGACCATGGCATGCTCGTTGACCTGGCGATTTGGCAACATGGTCCCTTTCTGCCCAAAGGATTGGACTCGCAATGGGACGACAATCCATACAACGCCGAGCTCGGCGGACCGCTGCAGAACCCCCGGGATGTCCTCACGGACAGGGCAACCCGCCGGCAGATGCGGAAGCTGCTTCGCTATGTGGCCGCCCGCTGGGGTGCCGACACGGCATTAATGGCTTGGACTCTCTGGATCGAGATTGACGCCGTTACCAGCGACGGCGTGGTCGATTGGCACCGGGAAATGGCCGGGTACCTGAAAACCATTGACCAGGGACGCCACCCTATCTCAACCGAGTTCCGTTCGGCGACCGGACCTGCTGAAATATGGAGCATGCCGGAAATCGAATACACACAGCTTGCCGCATACAATTACGGGGAACTGACCAGAATCCTGAGGCAACGTGCCAGCGCCCTTGAGAAATTCGCCAAACCTGCCTTGCTGGAGGAAGTCGGCGGACGTCCAGACGGCGGCAGCATTCCCTGGCTGGCACATGAGATCCATGATGCCAACTGGATTGCATGGGCACTGCCTCTGGCCGGTTCGCCCCTGCCGTGGTGGTGGAATCTAATCATTCATCTCGACCTCGGACGCCGACAACGAAGATTCGCCGAATTCATCGCAGGAGAAGACCCCCGGGGAGGTCAATGGCACTACTCGATAGAACCTCTTGATGAAAATTCACCACTCGAAATGATTTGCAGGATGAATTCGCAGGGCGGGTATATATGGCTGCATAAACCGCGCCATCTAAAAGGCCACAGCCGGCAACAGATCGCCGCCCATTATGCCGAACTTGCCAAAGGCTTTGATCCTCTCTCCGATGATCCCGGTACCTTGTTCCCCGCCGACCCAGCCAGAAAACTCGACCTCAGCCGATTCGGCCTCGACTCAAAGCGGAAATGGCAAATCGAGGCATGGGACACCTGGACTGACAGCCCACCAAGGAAAATGCAACTCGGGGGCACTTCGACGATGATTGCCGATATATCAGGCTTGCGACGCGACACCGCCTTCAAAATTTCCCGGACTGATTGATCCGAGAAATTTAGCTTATTGAGCATGTCTTGAAACTGACCCTTTATTTGGTAAAAATCTGAAGTTTGTCTTCAACTGCGCTTGCGTTTTTGATTTTTGATGGTAGTTTCGGGGGTTTTCGGATTATTTTTTTAAACTTTGCGGAACATTCGCTTAGCTAGGGATGTCCAAGTTGCGAGCGGTTTTTTTTTGCAAAGGAAGTTCATTGCGGCTGATTGGTTTACGGTTCATGGTAAAAATAGACAGGCTTTCAAAATATTTTGGAGCGAAGAAGGCGGTATCGGAGCTGTCCTTCTCCGTCAACGTAGGTGATGTGCTTGGCTTTATCGGCCCCAACGGGGCAGGGAAGTCCACGACCATGCGTGTTATAACCGGTTTCATCCCTGCGTCCACCGGGAGCGTGTTCATCGGGGATGTCAACCTTGACGAGAACCCTCTTGCCGCGAAAAGCCGCATAGGCTACCTTCCGGAGAACGCGCCTCTTTATAGCAACAAGTCGGTTTCTGAGTTTCTGCACTTCATTGCATCTGTCCGCGGTTTTTCCGGATCAGATCGCAGGAGAAGGGTCGGGGAAGTCATTGAGAGGTGCTTTCTGCAGCCTGTCAGGAACCAGCTTATAGACACTTTATCGAAGGGCTACAAGCACCGTACGTGCTTTGCCCAGGCGATACTCCATGACCCTGAGATACTAGTCCTTGACGAGCCGACCGACGGGCTCGATCCGAACCAGAAGCGTGAGATACGCAGGCTAATCAGGGAGATGGGCGAGAAGAAGGCGATAATTCTTTCCACGCATATACTTGAGGAGGTCGAGGCGGTGACGAACAAGGTTCTTCTGATCAGCGACGGGGAGAAGGTTTTCGAGGGGACGCCGGAGAAGCTCAAGCGCCTTTCGGAGCATGCCGGCTCAATCGTATTGAGCGTGCTTGACCAAGAGAAGTCGTCTGTATTTGCCGTCATCGAGAAGGTCAAGGGTGTCGATAAAGTCGAGTCTCTGCCTTCCGCCGGAGGGGTTCTCAGAGTGAGGATTTCACATTCTGAAAAGGGTCCCGAGAAGTTATCGCAGGACATCATGAGGGCGGCCGGGAAGGAGAAATGGCGCGTCAGCGAGCTGAAGGTTCAGGAGGGCAATCTCGAAGAGGTGTTTGCCAAACTCACCAATTCCCCGACAAGAGGTGCAGCGTGAAGATAAGGAACATAGCGATCATCAAGCTGAGCGAGGCCAAGGGCTATCTAGTCTCGCCCGCCGCTTATGTGTTTGTCATCATATTCCTTGTTCTCTCGGGTTTTTTCACCTTCATGGTCAGCAATTTTTTCCAGGCAGGGGAGGCGTCCTTAAGGTCTTTCTTCTGGTGGCATCCGCTGCTCTATCTTGTGCTTGTCCCTGCGGTTGGGATGCATTTGTGGGCCGACGAGAGACGGATGGGGACGGTCGAGCTTTTGTTCACAATGCCGCTTACCGTGTTTGAGACTGTTCTCGGGAAGTTTGCCGCGGCGTGGATGGTTGTGGCAGTCGCTCTGGCGATGACTTTCCCTATGGTCATCACCGTGTACAAGCTCGGCTCGCCCGACACTGGGATGATCGTGTGCGGGTATATCGGCAGCTTTCTGGTGGCGGGAACCTACCTTGCAGTGGCCAGCTTTACCTCGTCTATCACAAGAAGTCAGGTCGTGAGCTTTATAGTTTCTGTTCTCATCTGCCTTTTTCTTTTCCTTGCTGGCTGGCCTCCGGTGACCGGGATGCTGGTCAACTGGGCTCCCGTTCAAGTCGTCAACACCGTGGCCAACTGCAGCGTGATGCCTCATTTCAACAATATGCAGCGCGGGATAATAGACCTGCGAGACATAATGTATTTCGCCTCGATGACAACGTTTTTCCTCTTCTGCACCGGCATAGTGCTGAAGAATCACAGGATGGGCTAGGCTGTGAGCATGAGGAGGTTTTTCAAATGACTCAAGGACATTGGACAAAGCGATGAGAAGACCGACAGGGAAAATCATATCCTCATTTTTAGGTGCGCTGTTCATAGCCGGCATACTTGTGTTGCTCAATGCCCTGGTCAGCTACACCAGTTTCAGGGCGGACTTCACGGAGAACAAGATATATACCCTTTCCGATGGTTCGAAAAGGATTCTTTCCCGTCTTGATGCGCCCGTGACGATCAGGTTCTATTATTCGAGAGGCAGCACCCAGATGCCGCTGTTGCTGAAGAATCTTGCCGAGCGCATGGATGATTTGCTGCTGGAGTACAAGCAGGCAGGGATGGACAACATACACCTTCAGAAACTCGACCCGCAGCCTTTTTCCGACGCGGAGGACTCGGCTATCCTTGACGGAGTCTCCGGGCAGCAGCTCAGCTCAGGAGACAAGATTTACCTTGGACTGGCCATATCCTGCGGGAAGAACACCGTCTCCATCCCCTTCATCTCACCTGAGGAGGAGAACATGATGGAGTACCGCATCACCTCGGCGATCACCGAGGTGTTCCGCACGACGAGGCCGAAGATAGGTGTCATGAGTGCGCTGCCGGTGATGGGCGGGCCGCCCACGCAGGAGATGATCCAGAAAGGTCAGTTCCAGATGATGGAGCCTTGGATGTTCATCAAACAGCTTGAGAAACACTTCGAGATCGTATCCATATCCATGGATGCGGACAAAATCGAAGATGTGGACATGCTTCTGGTTTTCCATCCTTCGGGGATATCGGACACGGGGCAGTTCGCCATTGACCAGTATATACTCCGCG
This sequence comes from Victivallales bacterium, assembly GCA_016930955.1. Taxonomy (GTDB): domain Bacteria; phylum Verrucomicrobiota; class Lentisphaeria; order Victivallales; family JAADHT01; genus JAFGFR01. Next base: position 6,028 of record JAFGFR010000305.1, read on the forward strand.
GGGGCAACATGCTGGCATTCCTTGATCCGGTGTCGTTATATGCATCAGCAATCGAGAAGCCCAGTATGGGCAGGGAGATGGCGTCGTCCTCGCTGGACAAGCTGCTCAAGGCCTGGGGTCTGGGTTTCGACCAGCAGATGGTAGTTGCCGATGCCTTGTTCGGCCGGAAGGTCAAGACCCAGACTCAGGAGTTGAACTACCTCACTGTGCTGGACATAGGGAAGGAAGGGCTAGACGATTCGGATGTCACCACATCGCAGCTCAATCTTTTGACGATGGTGTTTGCCGGTGCCTTTTCCGGCGAGCCGCCGGATTATCTCAGGATGGAGACTTTGCTCAAATCCACCGAGGACAGCTGCAGGCTCGGGGCGTTGATGGCCAACGACCCTCACATGTCCTTCAGGAACTTCAAGGCCGACGCCAGCACCTACAAACTTGCCGTGAGACTTACCGGCAAGTTCAAGACTGCATTCCCCGAAGGTGTCCCATCCAAGACTGCGGAAAAGGATGACTCTGTCAATGAGGGCGAGGCTGCTGCGGGGTCGGGGCACATCAAGGAGGGAGTCAGGGAGTCTGCGGTCATTCTCGTCGGCGACTCGGATATCCTCCTCGACGACATCTGTGTCCAGATACAGCAGATTTTCAACCAGAAAATTATGATTGCATTGAACGACAACCTGAGTTTTGCGAAGAATGTCGCTGACGCTTTCTGCGGCGACAGCGAAATGATCGGTATCCGTTGTCGTCCCGTGGTCAGGCGACCATTTGAGAGAGTCAAAAAAATACAGGCCGAGGCCGAGGAGGAGTTCAAACAAAAGATACTCGGGCTTGAATCGCAATTGAAGGAGACGGAACAGAAGATCAACGACATGCAGAAGCAGCGCACTGACACCGAAAGAACCAAGTTCCTTTCCGACGAGCAGCAGGCGGAGATGAAAAAGTTCCGCGACCAGCAGATTCTCATCAGAAAAGAAATCAAGGATATCCAGAAACAGTTCCGGAGAAAGGTCGACGCGCTCGAGAACCATCTCAAATGGTTCAATATTGCCATGATGCCCGCCGCAGTCTTTCTCTTCGGCATTGGTGTCGCGGCGTACAGAAAATCGAGGAGCTCAGCAAAATGACGAGAAAACAGTTGATTTTAGCTGCTTTTGTTTTTGCGGTTCTTCTTGTTTTGTCGCTACTGGTTGTGAGGAGGGAAGATTCCGCATGGGAGATGGGCGATTTCGCCGACAAAAAACCCCTGCTGGAGGATTTGGACATCAACAAGGCCGCCAAGATTGCAGTTTTTGACGGGACCAGCCGAACGGAATTGAGTTTGGGCGAGGACAAATGGGTAGTGTTCAACAGGGACTCATTTCCTGCGGATTTCGCGAAAATCCGTGATCTTATGCTCAAGCTGAAGGAAATGAACGTAGCTCAAAGGCCTCTCATGAGGCCTGAAGCCTTCGGCAGTGTCAGGCTTCTTCTTCCTACCGGTGTGGACGGGGAGGATACCACCGGGACAGTGCTTGAGCTCTACACAAGGGACGGGTCGGAACTTTTGTCGCTCATACTCGGTGACATCCATTATGAGCGCGAGGCCAGCCCCTCCCCTTTTTCGCGGCCTATGCCCGACGGGCGCTACATCATGGTCAAAGGCTCGAAGGTCCCGCTCCTTGTGAGCGACCCGCTTACCGATGCGACTGCTGATGCGCGGGCATGGCTTGACAAGGAATTCATCAAGGTCGCCGGGATCAAGTCAATATCACGGGATGCCGATGAAGAAGATGAGGGCTGGGAGATTTCCAAGGATGCCGAGCATGGAAACTACTCCATCAAAGAACTGCCTGCCGACCGCCAGCCGATTGCGCAGAAAATAAGCCAGGCCACCAGTGCCTTGTCATACATCAAGTTCACGGACGTGATGTCACAGAAATCTTTCGAGAAAGTCCCTGGACTCTCGCAGACCGCCTCGTTCAAGGTCAAGACTTTCGACGGCTTCGTCTACAGCATAAAAATATTAAAGAACCCTGAGAAATCGTATCTCAGTTTTGATGTGTCCTCGGATTTCCCCAAGACGAGAGCTGTATCTGATGACGAGACTCCGGAAGAAAAGTCCAGGCGTGACAAGGAGTTTGAGGAAAAGACAGCAACGCTGAGGGCGCGCCTCAAAAAGGAAACAGACCTTTCCAAGTGGGTCTTCGAGATTTCATCCCTCGACGCGGACAAGCTGACGATAAAGGCTTCCGATCTGTCGGAGCAGAAAAAACCCGAGGACAAGCCACAAGCACAAGACAAAGAAAACACGGACGGCAATTAGCTGCCCTGTCTTGTGCAATAAGCCAATCTCATCACGTTTTTCCCTGCTTGCCGCGTACATATTCGGCAAACCTTGCCAGTCCGGGGTCAGAACTGGACAGTCTCAGAGTGTCTCAGCCCCGACCCCGACGTGGTTTACTGAATATCTCCCCTGCTGCTATTTCAATGTGAGGACGATGCTTTTGAAGTTCTCGTTGCCGTTTTCACCCGATACACTTTCGGCGGATATCTCGGTGTTGTCCTCGAGTGCCAGATGCACAATCCTGCGGTCCTTGGCGTTCATCGGCGGAAGCGTCACAGGCTCGCCCCAGCGTTTGACCTCCTTGGCGGCGTCCAGGGCCTTCTGTCTTATCTGCTCATCTTTGTCGGGAGACGACGAGTGTTCCTGCGGCTCTCTTCTGCGGTCGTCGTTTCTTCTGCGGGGCCCTCTCCTGTCCCTGTCTGCCCCTCTTTCCACGGACTCGCCTCCTTCCCTGCGAGAAGAGCGCTCGGGCCTCCGGTAGCCGTCAACGTCAATCAAAACCCTCGGGCTGTCTTTGTCGCCCTTGGATACCACTCTGTTGACGAGCAACTGCAGGCTGTGCAGCGCGATGCCTTTTTTCCCGATGATTCTTCCGGCATCCTCGGAAAAGACGGTCAGCATGATCACCCCGTTCTTGTCCTCGGCCTTTACTGAAGCATCCAACCCGAGATAGTCGAGCATTGTCCCCAAGATTTTCGGTGCCCTTTCGATGGTTTCTTCGGTCATTTCCTTTTTCCTTTGCTGTTTTCGTCGGGAGTCTTGCGGTTCCCCGGCTGGACCGCAGGTGCTCCTGACGGATTCTCAAGTTTCTCTAGTCTCTTGTTTACGACGATCTGCCCGATGCTGATGATCTGGCTTACTGTCCAGTAGAGGGTAAGCCCCGACGGCAGTGAATAGAGCATCACGAGCATGACCAGCGGCATGAACATCATCATCCTCTGCTGTGCCGGGTCGGCGGCGGAGGGGGTCAGTTTCTGCTGCAGCACCATGGTGGCCGTCATAGTCAGCATCAATGGATTGATCGGGATCCCGAATATCGCCCCGACGGTGTCGGGCATCGTGAGGTCGTTGATCCAGAGAAATGCTGTATGGCGCGGCTCGACTGCCCCGTTAAGCGCCGCGTACAGCGCGAAGAAGATGGGCATCTGCAGCAGGACGGGAAGACAGCCCCCTAGGGGATTGACGTTGTGCTCCTTGTAGAGCTTCATCATCTCCGTGTTGACCTTCTGTGGGTTGTCTTTGTATTTTTTTCTGACTTCCTGCACGAGCGGGTTGATGCGTTGCATTTTTCTCATCGAGACGTTTGCGCGGTGAGTCACCGGCCATAGAAGAGTCTTGACGATGAGTGTCAGCAGTACGATGCTAAGACCGTAGCTTCCGCAGATATTGGATAGCCAGAGGAGGGCATTGAGCATCAGGCTTGAGAGGGGTTCCAGGAAGAATGCCCCCAGGATGTATAGCTTGAGGAGCTTTCCTGCGTCATGGTCCAGAGCCTGTAGGTTAGCGAGGTTTTTCGGTCCGGCGTAGAATGAGAAGGAATAGTTTTCCGACTGGCCTTGCTGGAGGTTGTCCACACTTACTATCGCGTCGGCCTCGGCGACAAAATAGGTGGTTGGAGTATCGGTGGATTGATCCTTGTGTGCGACCGAGCGCAGCACCAGGCCTTTCTCGACGGCGGGTGGCGGGACGAGAAGGCAAGTGAAGTACTTGTTTGTAGTGGCGATCCATCTTGCGGGCGAATGCTGCACAGCCTCGAACCCGTCGGACTCGTCTGTCTGGGCGCCTCCGAAGAAATTGGAGAAGAAATTCGGCCGGTTGAACGCCTGCCGATAGACTATCTTCCCCTTCTCGATGTCGAAATAGGCAATCTCGTGGTTTTCGTTGTATGGGACCTTGTCGTTGGCGAGGCGGTTGATGTCGGGCAGGCCTCCTGCGGAGACCATTACAGAGGCGAATGACAGGGGAACTTCGGCCAGATTCAAAATGGATATGTCGCATGCCAGGGTGAAGTTCTCCTTGACCTGCCATGCCTGGATGATTTTGAACTCCTGCCCCTCGGGTGTCCTGAATTGTCTCGACAAAGTGAAGGACTCCTCAGCGGAGGAAGTCTCGATATTCGTGAGTATCCATGACGACTCGGCCTCCCTCACTCCCAGAGCTCCATGGCTGACATCCTCAAGCAGCACTATGTTTTTGCCTGTCTGGCTATAAGTCAGCTTGTCGGAGGTGTAGAAGGTTTTCAGAAGTATTCGTGATATCTGCCCCTTGACGGGGTCTATCGAGATTATGAAGGATTCGTTCTCGAGTGTCACGATATTTATTCCGGCGATTTCTTCCTTTGGTATCTCGTGGGTTTGTGCTTCTTGCGGCACGACTTTGGCCTTTTCCTCCAGTGCCGATGCAGGAGTGGCTGCTTTCTCCTCTGCGGGGGTGGCGGTGGCCTCGTGTGGTGACTCCGGCATCTCCTCGACCGCAGGAGCGTCCACTGGCTCGGGAACAGGCCAGAGCCTGTTTGCCAAGGGACCCCAGGCGAAAAGGAAAATCGTGCAGATCACCAAGGCCGCGATTGTTTCCTTGTCAAATTTCACTGTCTGCCCTTGTATTGCATGTTCAGCACACTGGTTTCATAGTTTTTTGGCTTCGGCACGGGGTCGAAACCGCCTTTGCAGAACGGCTGGCACCTGAGCAGTCTCCAGACGGTCAGTCGCGTCCCGCCCAGGAAACCGTGGGTCTCGAAGGCCCTTTCTGCGTACTCGGAGCATGTCGGGACAAATCTGCAGGCAGGCGGTAGCCATGGTGAGACAAGCCTTTTGTAGAGGCGCACGATTTTTATTGCTGCGGGAGCCAATTGCAGAACTGCGCGTGAAGTGCGTCGGGAGCACGGAGGGTCTTGCAATTGGCCCCTGGGACTTAGTAGTCCGCGTCCTTTCCAGAAAAGACCCCTGCCTTCCGGAGGAGATGTATCATATCCTTCTGAACCTCCTGTACCCCGGCTTCCGCCATCGCCCTTCTGGCTATGACTACAACATCTGTGGGAAGCAGGCCCGCCTTCAGAAGCCTGAACGACTCTCTGAGCAGTCTCCTTGCCCGGTTTCTCAGGACAGCTTTCCTGCTGTATTTCTTTCCGCATATTATTCCGAATCGAGGGATTCCTTTGGTTGAGGGCGACGACACCAGAAGCATGTATTTCCCGACCAGTTTATTTCCATTTGAACGGACGTGGTCGAATTCCGATTTCAACCGTAGCATCTCGCCCGCCACTTTCGATGCGCACCCAAGCTGTATGGGCATCCGGGCTTCGTCGCGTCCTTTGTTTCCTGGGCTCATGATTGTTCCCCGCCGGAGCCCGACTGCATCGTCAGTTCCCAGACCGGTTTTCAGAACGTGAGCCTGGCACGCCCCTTCCTTCTCCTGCGTTTGATTATTGCACGTCCGTCCCTGCTGGACATCCGAGCCCTGAACCCAAGCCTGCGTGTGCGCCTCCTGTTTGAAGGCTGAAAAGTCCTTTTCATATTGCTGCCACCATAGTCCTTAAATGTTTTTCCTCTTCATCACCTACAGATATCTCGTTTCGGATGCCACGAATCAGCCGGAATAAGCCCCGAAGACAAAGACGACCGCCATTTAACGAGCCAACGAATCTAACCTGCCTTCATGGATTATCAAGCAAGTATCGAAAAAAAAGCAGACAAAAGGGTTAATGAGCCAATTTCAGAACTCCGCGAGAATCGCGTTGGGAGCGCAGGCGCGGCAGACGGTGCGGCGAGATTGGCTCAAATTTCAAAACGCAAATCACTCAGTCTAAGCCTTGCGGATTTTTATTCCCTGACGGTTTTCCCCCTAAGGTCAAGCCATCTTCGGTGAGCCCAGAGCCATTGTTCGGGGCCGCATTTTCGGATTAGACTCTCCAGTTCCGCGGTGTATATCTGTGTGAGTTTGCGGATATCGCGTTTTCTATCCGGGCCGGGTTTCATCTCTATGGGGTCGGACATCACAAACTCGAAACGGCATGTTCCGACGCGTTTCATTATGCCAACCATTATCGGCACGCCCGTCTTGAGGTGAAGAGATGCCGGCGACCAGTGTGTCCTGGCTGACTTGCCGAAAAACGTCGTCTCAACACCCTCGTCCCTGCCGGCGTGCTGGTCGGCCAGGAGGCATACCGAGTCACCAGCCCTCAATGCCTTTATCAGCTCTTTGAGGGCGTGTTCCTTGGGGCACAGCCTGTGCATCTCGGTGGAACGGTGGCTTGTGATGAAATCCCCGATGAGAGGGTTGTCGAAATCCCTCATGACGGACAGCAGCCTTCTGCCTGTGTAAATTGTGTACATCATCCCGGCAATCTCCCAGTTCCCGTAATGCGCGGTGATGATTATCGCGTTGCTGGCACCGTTGTTGTCAAGAAACAACTTCTGCGCCTTCGCAGAGCCTGTAATCACAAGATGATCCATCATGTTGGATTCGTTGAGTATGCTTCTTGCCTTTATGATCTCCAGGGCGAGCAAGGCGAGCTGCCGGAAATTCTCCCTCGCCATGACACGCGCCTCGCGCCCGTCGGCACATACACCAGTGAAAACGAGATGACTAATGACCCTGCGGCGATGCTTTAAATCGAGCATGAAGACCACTCGCGACAAAAAGGAAGCCATGACCGAGCATACCGTCAGCGGGGTGATCCGGACAAGTGAAACCAAGGGGAGCAGCAGAAGGAACTCGATATAGATCAGAAGCCTGCTTTTCCTGCCTGACATCCAGCTTCTCCCTAGAGCAATCAGTTGTTGTCGTTCAGCGGCCGTGATGGGCATCCGGCTGATGCAAGTCCGGTGCCGGAGATTGTCCTTCGGCATTTCCCGTGCTATCGGGCATCCAGCCTGAAAGCAAGGTTATCCCGCCCCAAGCCACCGCGCCGGCAAGCAACGACGACAAAAACCCTATCTTCAGCCATTGCATGAAACTCATATGCGTCCTCGAGCGTTTCTCCAGCATTCCCAGGGCAACGATGTTGGCTGTGCTGCCGATCATGGTGATGTTGCCGCCGAAGCATGCGCCGAAGAGCAGGGCCCACCACAGGGGCATGCTCTTTATCTCGGGGTTCAGTGCCAGCTCCTCGATCACCGGGCAGAACGCGGCGACAAATATCACGTTGTCGACGAATGCAGAGCCCAGGGAGGTGATTGCGAGGATCATCGGGACAAGCACGTTCATGCTAGTGCCGCAGAACCTGACAAACTGCCTTGCCATCACCACGGTGACCTCGGTGTGGGCCAGGGAGCCTGCGACGGCGAACAGGAGCATGAAGAAGAGCAGTGTCCACCAGTCCACCTCTCGCTCGACATAGTGCCGGGCACGGTCACGCCTGATCATCATTATCACTCCCGCGCAGACCAAAGGTGCCACGATCAATATGCTGTTGACCTTCAGCCCCAGCCAGCTTTCGAGCTGATGGTGCGAGGCGATAAACAAAATGGTCAGCACCATCAGCACCAGCCCTTGCTTGTAGGGCACATCCACAAGCGGGACCAGGCTTAGGTTTCGCGACATCCGCTCCTTAAGCTTATCGTCAAACTCGCGAAGTTCTCTGCGGTAGTAGTACATCGTCAGCGCGGTCGTCAAAAAAAGTGCTGTCAGCATCACCGGGAAGGACCAGATTATGAAATCTCCAAAACTGAAATGCGCCTTCGTCCCGATATAGATGCCGACGGGATTCCCCATCATTGTGCCGGCACTGCCCACGTTGGTGCAGAGCACGCAGATGATGATATAGGGTGCAGGGTTGAGCTTCAGACGGTCGCAGACCTGGAAAATCAGAGTGGAGATGAATATTATCGATGTCACTTCGTCCACCGCGCATGCCAGCAGTGCCGAGGCGACCGCCGTCACAGCTATAAACTTCCTGCCGGTGATGTTCGGCATTGAGACGATGAGCTGGACAATCCATGTGAAAAACCCCATGTCCTTCAAGGCACCCACTATCACCATCATCCCGACAAGGAAAAGTATCACGGGAAGCTCCGCCGACTCGACGAAGCTGTCCTTGTCCAGAGACTTCGTGAATATCAGCACGGCAAGCCCGATAAACGCTATCGCAAGACGGAAGTTCCAGAAGAAAAGCGTTCCCATTATTATTGCCAGAAAGACCGAGCAGGCTACTGCCTGCGCACCGGTCAGCACGGTCGAGACACCCAATATCCCGACACAAATGCTGACGGCAATCATGATGCCGAGCCTCAACAGCATCGCGCCGGTATTCATCTCGGAATGGCTCTCCTCAGAATACATGTCCTCTCCCAAAAATCCTTGCTCAAGACCAAAAAAATGCCAAAGTGTGTAGAATACCTTGCCTGACGTGCATTTCAAACGAAAATCCCTTGAAATTGGCTCTTTGCCCAGTCGTGGCCGGGGATTCGTCATGACTGTGGCACATACGCCAAAAGTCTTTGTTTTAAACCTTCCGGCCTTGAAATGCGAGGCATCTGGGTATAGGTTCGGTGTCCACGCGCACGCATGTTGGATGATGCTCTATGAAAAGGGTTCGGTGTTTACAATATGATTTTGATGATAGACAACTACGACTCGTTCACGTATAACATTGTGCAGTATCTGGGCGAGCTTGGCAGTCGGCCTCAAGTTTATCGGAACGATGCGGTTTCGCTAGAGGATTTGGAGAAGATCGGATTTGAAGCGCTTGTTGTGTCGCCGGGGCCATGCTCACCTGCAGAGGCAGGGATATCATGCGACGCAATCAGGCTCTGCTCTGGGAAAGGTATCCCCGTGTTCGGGATATGCCTTGGGCATCAGTGCATTGGCGAGGTCTTCGGGGGAAAGGTTGTCCATGCGCCCTATCTGATGCACGGGAAGGTATCTCAGATCGTCCATGACGGGAAAGGTGTTTTCAAGGGTATTCCGAACCGTTTCGATGCGACGCGCTACCATTCACTCACGATCGAGCCCGAGAGCTGTCCTGGATGCCTTGATGTCTGTGCCCGCACAGACGACGGGGTGATCATGGGTGTGAGGCACAGCACTCTTCCGGTGCACGGTGTCCAGTTCCATCCGGAGTCTGTGATAACCGAACACGGCCATGAGATCATACGCAACTTTCTCGACCTCGTCTTTGGAGCCGGTCTCAATCTAAATGAAGCAGTTAAATCTCAAAAATAACAGTTTTGCATACAACGCTTTAAGACTAACTGAACTTTCACCACGGCACACTGCGTCAACTGCTTTATTTCGAAGATCACGGGCTGATCTTTGCTAAAAGGCGCTTGCCCATGCCGCCGTCACGAAGGCGGTAGTCCCTCAAATCCTCATTGCAGAAGCCCGGATCACCGAATTCACTGTTCATGTCAAGCCCGAACTGATGCTGCCAGTCGTCAAGGGAGTGAAACCCCGGGAAAATATGCTTGTCCCTGGAGCTGAAGAACAGGTTGTGATCTGATTCGTTCGCATGGGCATATTGCGGCTGGTAGTCGAGGTGATACTCAAGATAGCCGTTGTTGCACATGATGTTGTGGTGGATGTGATTGCGGTCCATGAAGTACTGTTCGGGTTCGTTGTCACGCCGGAGACTGCCCCGTTGACGAGGGTGCCAGCGCATGTAGATGCCGTACTGTTCGTTGCCCACGCACACGTTGCCCGCAATCTCTGAATCCGCGCACAACTGCACGAGTATCCCAGAACCGCACCATGTGTCAAAGCGGTTGTGGTAGCACAGGTTGCGCAGGACTTTCAGCCGCTCGGATATCTCTATCATTATCCCGCTGTGCCAGTTGAATCCACACTCGCAGTCCTCGATTGAACAATCGGCCACATCAATATCATACCAGATGCCAGGTCCGTAGTTGTAGAACGCCTTGTGACGCCTGATGACCGTGTTGCGGGCATAGCAGAACTTCAGTCCCCCCGCTTCCCACAATTGTGGATATCCTTTGCAGTTGTTCCAGTTGCCCTCGTTGTCCTCGAAGATCACATTGTCTATAAATGCCGCACCGTATCCCAGCTGCCCCATGTGATGGACCACATTGCGGCGCAGCACATGATCTGCGCCGTTGAAGCCCACACCCGAGCCGTTGCCCCAGCAGAGCTCGCAGTCCTCGATCAGCCACCCGCGGATGTTTTCGCGCTCGCGCTTCTTAGCCTCAGGGTCTGCCGCACTCGGCTTGCCTGTCGTCAACATGCCATGCTGTGCGTAGTTGGCGCTATGCATGAACGTCAAGCCCTGTACCGCGATGTACGCTTGACTGGCACCATCGAATACATTTGGGCGAACACTGATTTCGGTAAGATGCCCGTTGGGATCCAAACTGCGGGAATCCGTCATGAGGTAGATGTCGCGTCCTTCGCCGTGCACACAGAACGATCCCGCAACAAGAGAGTCAAGCGAGGGGACATGCCTCACGATCTCGCCGTCGAGGAAGAGCTGCTCGAGTCGGAAGATAAAGGCAGGGAAGGTCTTGTATCCGCTGCCTTTCCACGGACGGTATGCGGAGCACGGTTCTTGAACTTCAGGATAGGATTGAGCACATTTCCAGATACAACCCTCGATATTCGTCCAACCTGACACGATGTCGCTTCCCTTAATAACCGGCTTGTCTCCGTCTGCCGCCTTGAACGTGATACGCCGAGCCTCGCTTTCACCCGAATGTGCCAGGACGACTCGTTCGCGGTAAGTCCCTGCGTGAATGATGATTTCATCGCCTGCCCTGGCAACGGCCACAGATTCGGATATAGTTGCAAAAGGATTTTTCTCGGAGCCATCGCCTTTCCGAGGCAGCGCACTCACTTGGTTGTCTACATGAAATAAACTCACAATGTCCTCCTAGTGATAGAGCTAAATTCAAAACTACCTACAATACAGGCAGAAAAATGAAAAACTAAGGACGAAGCGCGAAAAATGCCGGATTTTTTTGGGATTGGCTCGCCAAATTAACCCCTGAATCAAAGCCTTCCGCAATGTTGTGCATGATCGAACCGATAAACGCGGCTATATCAGTATACCGGCGACCGCGCCGGTGAGCATGGTGGCTAAAACGCCAGCCACGACAGACCATGCACCGAGCGAGAGTATCTCCCCTTCCCTCTCGGGAGCCATAGTCCTCAGGCCAGCAAGCATTATGCCAAGACTTGCGAAGTTCGCAAAACCGCACATGGCGTATGTCATCAATATTCTGCTCCGCTCGGAAAGCACGCCATCGGGAAGTTGAGCCATGTCAACGTAGGCAATCAGCTCGTTCAACACAATCTTGGTGCCCATGAGCTGCCCTGCAATCCGCGCCTCGCCCCAAGGTACACCGACAAGCCATACTGCCGGGGAGAGCAGCCATCCCAGAATCCTCTGCAGTGTCAAGCCCCCCTCGACAGGAAGCAGCCCCAGAAGCATGTTGAGCAACGACACCAGAGCCACCATCACGATCAGCATGGCGATGATGTTTATCAGCAGCCTTACACCTGAGTCCACGCCCTTTGCCAGGGCATCCATGGTGCTGTCGGCATGCATTTCGGGGACGAATCCCTGCATGGGGCAGGCCAGGCCGCCTTGTCCGGGGATTATGATCTGCGAGACCATTATAGCCGCCGGGGCGCTGATCACAGAGGCGACGAGAATATGCCCGAGCGCGTCGGGCACGACACCGCCGAGAATCGAGCCATAGAGGAACATCACGGTACCGGCGACGGTGGCCATCCCGGTGGTCATGAGCGTGAATATCTCGGACCTGGTCATTTTCGCGAGGTATGGTCTTATCATCAGCGGCGACTCGACCATGCCGACAAATATGTTCGCGGCGACTCCAAGCCCCAGCGCTCCGCTTATCCCTGTAGCCTTGCGTAGCAGAAATGAAATCATCCCGACCACGGCAGGCAGCACTCGCCAGTAGAACAGCACCGATGTTATCGCGCTGATCACCAGAATCAGCGGGAGAGCTTGAAATGCAAGTATGAAAGTTGAGCCGGGGTCCGTCACTTCAAACGGTGTCTTTCCGCCCCCGAGATACCCGAAGGCGAAGCTTGTCCCATCGGATGTTGCCTCCTGCAGCCCCCCGGCAACCCTGTTCAACATCAGGAACCCCCTGCCGAATACCGGGACGCGCAAGAACAAAAAGCCAATAGCCAGCTGCAGCACTGCACATGATCCAGCCACCCTGAAGTCAATGCCGCGCCGATTTCTGCTAATCAGACAAGCCAGCGACACCAGCACAATGAAGCCTATCGCGCTCTGGAACCTCCCGGGCATCTCGCTTTCCCTTGGGTTAAAACATTTTTTGTATTGTGGCAAGCAAATCCCGTGTCTGCTCCCCTGTGCCGATGCTTATCCTCACGAACCTCCCGGTAGCCGGGCCGGGGAAATAACGCACCAGTATCCCCGAATCCTTCAGGTCGCGGTAGAGCTTCTCCGCCTCGCCCCCCGGAGGGGACGCGAATATAAAGTTCGCCTGCGAGGGGACAACATCGAAACCCAGCCCCGACAATGCAGACGACAGCGACTCGCGGGTGCCGCGGATCTTCATCACGCCTTCGGCCAGATATTCCCGGTCGCCAAGCGCTGCGGTGGCAATCAACTGGGGCAGCAGGCCGACATTGTAGGAGTCCTTCACCTTCATCATCCCAGAGACAAGCCCCTCGGACCCGAGCGCGAAACCCAGACGCAGGCCCGCAAGGGAATAGCTCTTGGACAACGTCCTGCATATCAACACGTTAAGGTGTTCAGAAACCAAATCAATGCAGTTGTCGTCCGCGAAGTCCGCATAGGCCTCGTCTATCAGCACTATCCCCGGGAAATCGGCGCAGAATTTTGACACGTCGTCTTTCGGGAAGGAGTTCCCCGTGGGCGCGTTTGGCCTTGCCAGAAAAACCATGCGGGAGCCAGATACATTTTTTGCGAAATCCGCAGGCAGCGAGAAATCTTTCTCAAGAGGGACGGCCCGGCACTCGGCTCCCTGGATCGCCGCCAGGACAGGATACAGCGAGTATGAAGGTTCCAGGGTGGAAAGTGTCTCGCCCTCTCCGACAAAACAACGCGTCGCTATCGTCAATATGTCGTCAGACCCGTTGCCCACCAGGACATTCTCCATCCTTAGCCCGTAGACACCGGCTATGGCTTTGCGGAGTTCGCGGCACTCAGGGTCGGGATAGAGCCTCAGTGCCGCAGGGTCGGCCTCGTTGAGCGCCTTGGCGGCCATCGGGCTCGGTGGGTAGGGGTTCTCGTTGGTGTTGAGCTTTATCCACCCGCCGGCACGCCTCGGCTGTTCACCGGGAGCATAGCCTTCCATCTTATCTATCGCGTCTCTGAAATATTTTTGCATGCCCAACTTATCTCTCTGCAATGACACAGTTTTCCTGCATGGCAAGGTCTGAAGAACACATGCCATTCAAGCTCGAGTCTGCCGCAATATTCACTTATCTCCTTCCTCGTCGGTCTCATCACCCTTCTTTTCTTTATCCCTTTCTTTCCTCTTCTCTATCTCGTCCACATTGACATCGAACTTGCTCGCCCCGCCGGCATAGGCATCCAGCCTGTCTATCTTTCTCTGCATCTCGTCAATACGGTTCTGCAAAGATCTCTTCTTGGCACCGCTGACAGCCTTCCCGAGATGCGCCTTGTAGCTCTCCAGCTTCTTCACGAAAGGCTCCTTGCGCTTATCAAGCTCCCTCGACCTCTGATCCTTTATCTCATCTATCTTTGCCTGCAATTCCTCCCTTTTCTTCTCGTCCTCGGTCCTTTCGAGCCTCTTCTCGTAATACTCGATCTTCTGGTTGTAGCTCGAGAAAGGGTTTGCCTCCTGACCAGCATTCAAAAGGAAAGGTGACAGCATGACAAGCAGGCAGATCGCCTTTCCCGCCGCAGGCAGCAGGAAACACTTTCCAGAATTCAATATGCGATAGCTCTCCATTTCGTTAATCTATCCCCTTGAAGGAACCAAAGCAAGCAATGTTGCGCCTATGACCCAATTTCAAAACCCTTCGTGAACCGCGTTGGGGGCGCAGGCGCGGTGGATCAAGCAGTTATGCCCACACCCCGGATCGGCGTGGCCTCGCATCCAAAATAACAGGCCACGTCGTCATGTATTTCTTGCGCGTCCAACGCTCAGGAGAAATGGCATCCCCTCCGTCCGTGTTCATTGGCCATTCCGGAACCTTGGCGCACCGGGAAAACATGAAGAGGTTCGTTTTTACTCTTTCAATGTTTGATATTATACCAGACGCATGTACAGTGTAGCGGAATTCGATACTTGATCACTATGTGGGCGCACAGATCACGAGCTAAACTTTTATGTCTGATAAATTCACAGCACCTTGCAGTCGGTATTACGGGTGTCAGGGGAATGACCTCCGATTGTATTCCCGGGATGACGGGAAAGTTGATTTTGTGGAATGTGCCTCCTGCGGTTTGATCTGGCGGGATTTGACTTCCTGTGCCGACGAGAGAACGTTCGATGAAGTTTACTTTCAGAACAAAGGTTATGATAAGAAGTGGGAACATAAGGTATTGAAGTCACATTTGCTCCTGAACATTTTGGAAAAGTTCTGTGTTCCCGGTAAAATTTTAGATGTCGGGCCGGGATTGGGATACAACATGTTCGCAGCGCGACAAAGAGGTTGGCAGGTTGAAGGGCTGGATGTAAGTGATTTTGTAATAAAATCTTTGGAATCAAAAGACCTCATCGTTCATAAAGGGGATATTTTTGACCTTAAACATGGTGATTATGATGTTGTTTTCATGAAGCACGTGCTGGAGCATTATCAAGATCCTTTCGCGGCTTTGAATCACGTCGGCAGCCTACTAAAACAAAACGGGCTGATTCTTGTAATGGTCCCCAACTCAGAACATAGGAAAGCCCAAAAGTTACGGAACAAATATAAATTCTATTCTCACAAGGAAAATGGTATAGAACATTACGTTTATTTTAATAAAAAAACATTGAGAGACATTTTAGAGTTCTCAGGATTTGCAATTTTACAGGAAGACTATCCATTCTTTGACAAAGGGAAAAATTCCCTAGGCTGTTTGCTCAGCAGATTATTTAGAAGATGGTCATCCCGGCTTCGGCTGAACCAGGAATTACTGGTTATCGCCGGCCAACGCCAAGGCTCGGGCCAGGCAAACATGCAGCACTTTGAACCTAAATGAAGCAGTTGAATCTCAAAAATGACAGTTAATATATTTGCACACAACGCTTTAAGGATAGATCCAGAGTGTCGCCTCTTCCCCTGGCTCCAAGGTCAGTTCCACGTAGGCTTTCCCCAGCCTGCTCTTCTTGCAGGCGCAGTTCGCGTGCTTGATGTCGCGGGCATGGAATGGCAGTTTCACTTCCACGGCCTGTTTAGTCCTCGAGCGAAGCCTGGCCTTGAAGCATTTTGACCCCGACCACTCGATGCATAGGCTTATCCCTCCTCTGCACTGGATATTTTCTGCCTTGCCTTCACTCCATTTGGCCGGGAGAGCCGGCAGCAGCTTGATCAGTCCGGGGACCGAGAAGACAAGCATCTCCAGCACTGCGGCCGCTACCCCGAGATTGGCATCTATCTGGAAGGGGGGCTGCATGTCCCAATAAAGACTGAGCCCCTGAGAGCGCCAGTCGTTGTGATAGGTGAACAGGTTCTGTCCGAGGGATGAACGGCAGATCAGCTCGATGCACTCGAGCGCACGGTCGCCACGGCATAGCCTTGAAAACACATTGGCCATCTTGGCAAATGACCAACCTGTCTGAGACGTGAGCCCGACAACAAGGCGTTTCTCGATCGCGACCTCGAAGGCCTTGAAAAGCTCCTTGTTTTTCTCCTCGTATATCTCGATTCCAGGGAAAAGCGGATATATGTGGCTCATGTGCCTGTGATGATAGTTGTCCTTCAGGCCAGGATAGAGCCATTCCCTCACTGCGCCGTCATCGTTGATTTCATATTCTGGTAATTTTGCAAGCATTGATTCCCATCTGCACACTCCTTCGTTCTCGATGTCCAGCAGCCTGCATGCCGCGCACAGGTTCGTCAGCAGCTCCTTTGCGACGGCGATGTCCATAGTGGCATTTATGCTCAGCAGGCATTCCTTGTTTCCAGTTGGACAGTTTTCAGGCGAAAGAGACGGGGAGAACATCAACTTGCCGTTCTTGTCCTCAGTCACGAAATCCTCATAGAATATGGCGGCCTCCTTCATGAAGGGGACCGCACGCTCTTTCAAAAACTCCACATCCCCGGTGTATAGGTAAAAATCATAGAAAAGCTGTGCAAGCCAGGCAGCCCCGGCTGTCCAGGCAGTCCATATGTTCGGGGCGTAAATTAGCCCGTGCGTGGTCTGTGCTATCGGCACCATGGCTCCCCTGCATCCGTAGGTCAGCCTCGCATTCGCCCTGTAATCCTCCAGCATGGACTGATAATAGTCGAAATAGGGGATGGCGAGCTCAGGCATGTTGCCTGGAAGTGCCTGCCAGTAATTCATCTGGATGTTTATGTCGTTGTGGTAGTCCGATGCCCATGCGGGGTTGTAGTCGCCATTCCACACGCCCTGCAGGTTGGCAGGAAGACCACCCGGACGAGAGCTCGATATCAGCAGATAACGTCCATAATTGAAGAGCTTGAGTATCAGCTCCGTCGGGACCTCGCCGTCATAGCTGTCCAGCAGGAGCTGTTCGTTGGAAAGCATCTCAGCTCCCGTGTCCCCCAGCTCAAGGGTCATGCTATTGAAAATTTTCCCGTGGATGGCCGTATGGGCGGAAAGGAGTTTCTTGTAATCTCTCGACTCGTGTTTGAGTTCTTTGCGGAGCCTTCTAAGCGCCGATGAAGCAGTTTCAAACACGAAGACCTTCACAGTCAGCATCAGCTTGTCCGCATTCTTCACCTTTGCCTTGCCATCGGCATATGAGATTTGCCCTCCTGTGGCTCTGATGTTTCCGACAGCGCCGAAGGAGGCGCGATTCTCATACTCGGCTATGAAGGCCAGGGTTTTATTCCCTGCCGATGACTTGCATTTGAATGGGATAACAAGTCCTGCTGTTTTTGTCCCGGCCATGGAAGATACCTTTTCAACCGCATGTGCCGAAAACCAGATGTCACAGTTCAGCGAACCCTTTCTTGATGCCGTCATCTCGAGAACAACAGTGTCGCATTCCCTTGACACGAACAGCCTGCGTTTGAAATCCTTCCCGTCGTCTTTCCAGGAAACGCATGACTCGCCGGTCTCAAAATCCAGTGTCCTTCTGTAGCTCTTGAATGCGCCGGCAGTCCAGTTGTCTATCTTGATGTCCATGAGTGGCTGATACGGCGCCGGGCGTGAATCTCCCTCGAGGCCCTCTGCAAGTCTCTTCGAAAAAAAATCCAGAGCCTCGATGTATTTCCCCTTTGAGAGCATATCCCGGTATCTCGCCAGATGACGGCTGGAGTCATGGACGACTGGCCTTGGTTTCGGCAAAAACAGCTTCTCGTGATTCAGTGTTATGCATTCATTCCTTATATTCCCGTGTACCAATGCGCCGATCGAGCCGTTTCCGCATGGAGTCGCGTCTTCCCATCTGACTGCCGGAAACTTGTTCAACATGCCCTTTGCGATCATAAGTCCTCCTTTTCCTGTCAAAATTATCATCTGCACCGGAACAGGATGCTCCGGGCTCATTTTATATCCCCATCGTCTACCAACAGCAAATCTTAAGTTTCTGAGCCAATTTCAAAACTACCCGTGGCCGCACGGCATGCGCCACGGCGAAATGGCAGGCACAGACAGCTTCGGGTATGCACCAGCCGTTTCGCCGCACCGTCTGCCGCGCCTGCGCTCCCAATGCGGTTCACGCGGAGTTTTGAAACTGGCTCCTCTATCCTCCTATCACTGAATTAACTGCGTCTTGGGTTATTTCTGCGATCTTGTCGAGGATGTTCTCGGGTGTGTTGAGTGGCGGGAGGAAGTATATGGTGTCGCCGATGGGGCGCAGGAGCGCGCCGAGGGCGACGGCATTTTTGTAGCACTCGAAACCCTTTCGCATTTCGGCGGGGAAGGGTTTTCCGGTATCCGGGTTTGTTATATCGGCGGCGGCGACGAAACCCAGGCCTCTGACATTTGTCAGTGCCCCGGAGGTGTTTTCGGCAATCCGTCGCATCCGCCCGACAAGCTCGTCACCCCTCTCCGACACGCTCTCGACTATCCTCTCATCCTCGTATATCTTCAACGCCTCCAGCGCCGCAGCAGCACTCAGGGCATGCCCGCAATATGTGTTCGAGTGCATGAAGGCGCGCCCATCGTTGTAGTCGCTGTAGAAGCAGTCATACACAATGTCGGAAGTCAGGACCGCCGACATGGGGCCCCATCCAGCGGTGAGCCCTTTCGAGAGGCATACGAAATCCGGCGTTATCCCGGCATGCATGCATGCGAGCATTCTACCTGTGCGACCGAAGCCGGTGAGGATCTCGTCGGCAATAAGATGGACACCGTTGGCGCTTGCCCATGATGAAAGCCTTCCCAGGAAATCGGGGCTGTATATCCTCATGCCCCCCGCGCCCTGGAGCACCGGCTCGAACAAAACCGCCGCCAGACTCCCGGCATGCTCGTCAAGGCTCGAACGGATATTTTCCCATCCGTCGTCTCCCATGTCCTCCCAGCCCTCATCGTTCGGTCCTGAGACATAAGGCAGCCCGACAATCTTGCGAACCTCAGGCATAAGTGACTTGAAAGGAGACGAGTAAAGACTGCAGTCGCCGGCAGCTAAAGCCAGCACCGTCTCACCGTGGTAGCCGTTCTCCAGCGAGGCGAAGCGAGTCCTCTCAGGCGAACCGCATTGCCGGTGGTACTGCAGGCTCATCTTCATCGCTATCTCCACAGCGGTCGAGCCGTTGTCGGCATAAAAGACCTTGCTGAGTTCAGGAACTATAGCGCAAAGACGCTCCGAAAGCTCCACCAAAACATCGTTGCAGGTGTTCGCCATTATCACATGCTCGAACTTGCGCAGCTGAGCTTTGACAGCCTGCGAGACACGCAGATTCCCGTGACCCAGCGACTTGCACCACCATGAGCTTATCGCGTCAATGATCCTACGGCTGTCTGATGTGTAAAGGAAAGAATCCTCCGCCCTCACAACATGCAGAGGCGGAAAACCTTCATAGTCCTTCATTTGCGAGCAAGGATGCCAGATGTGCTCCAGGTCTCTCTGTTGTATTGTGCGGGGCATTTTCAAAGGGAAGCCAGCAAAAACCTGCGCTACAGGCTCATCAGCTCATCTTCCTTCTTCTTCAGGCTTTCGTCAACTTCCTTGATGTAGTCGTCGGTGAGTTTCTGGATGTCGTCCAGCATGATCTTGAGGTCGTCTTCGGTGATCTCGCTGGCTTTCTGGGCTTTTTTCGCCACGTCGTTGCTTTCTCTCCGGATGTTGCGGATCGCCACCCTCGCCTCCTCGGCCCTGCCCTTCACCTGCTTGGCCAGATGCGCACGGCGCTCCTCGCTAAGCTCGGGGATCGGCAGACGAAGTATCTTACCGTCGCTCACCGGCGAGATGCCAACGTTGGATGCCAGAATTGCCTTCTCGATAACCCCGACCGACGACGGGTCCCATGGCTGTATCACGAGCAGCCTTGCCTCTGGCGTGGTTATCCCGGCAAGCTCCTTGAGCTTCGTCTGCGTGCCGTAGTAGTCTATCGTCAGGTTCTCAACCAGTGCCGGCGATGCCTTCCCGGTCCTGATCGAGGAAAAGTCCGACTGCATCACCTCCACAGCCTTCATCATGTGCTCTTCCGTGTAGTCCATCAGCTCATTTATACCCACGCTCATACTTTCCTCCATGCCTACGATAATATTTTATCAACCGAGCCAGCTGGCTCCACCATGTCACTTCTTCCCTCAGGCCTGTATCACGGCAAGCGCGGTGTCGACATTTCCGAACGGTGCGCTGACCTGTATCCCGCGCACCCTGTCACGTATCCGCGACACCGACTCGCGTGCGATGGCGATCCCCTCGCGCCTCTGCGAATCCTTGGAGTCAGCCGAGGCCATCCTGGTCATTATCTCGTCAGGAACAATCACCCCAGGGACCTCGTTCTTCATGAACTCAGCGTTCCTGAAGCTGGCGAGAGGCCAGATGCCGGCAATGACTGGAATGCCCAGGTCCCCGATCTGATCAAGAAACTTCAAAAGCGGCTCCACCGCAAACACCGGCTGGGTGATTATGAACTCCGCCCCGGCCTCGACCTTCTCACGCGTCCTGCGAAATTCGCGCTCCATGTCAAGCGCGTTCGGGTCGGCTCCAACACCTATCAGCGCCCCGGTACAAGCATCTATCGCATTGCCTCCTATGTCTACACCCCTGTTAAGCCTGGCCTGCACCTTCACCAACCCGATCGAGTCGGCATCAAACACTGCCGAGGCGTTGGGGTAATGCCCCAGCTTCGGAGGGTCGCCAGTGATGAAAAGTATGTTCCTCACACCGGATGCCGCACAACCCAGAAGATCAGACTGCATCCCTATCAAATTCCTGTCACGGCAACAAAAATGCAATATCGCCTCGACTTTAGCCTCGTCCTGGATCTTCAGTGCCGTCACCAAGGGGGAAAGCCTCGAGCTGGCTCTCGGCCCGTCCGGGATGTTTATCGCGTCTATCCCCGCCTCGGCACAGCGCCTGGCCTTGATGATGGTTGGCTCCAAGCTGTAACCATAAGGAGGGACGATTTCGATTGTCGTGATCCATTCCCCCGCAGCCAACTTGTGCCCGAGCCTCGACTTCTCCGTTGTCGGCATCGGATCGCACAAGGTGGCCTCGCCCTTGACTTTTATCTCCACATACCTCTTCTCGACGGTGGCGACGCGCTTGAGCCCCCTTGCAATCTCCCTGATATGCTCCGGAGATGTCCCGCAACACCCCCCGACACCCCTTGCACCCATGTTCACAAACCTCTGCGCGTAGGTCGCGAAATACTCAGGGCTGGCCATGTATATCATCCTGCCATCGACCTGCTTGGGCACACCAGCATTCGGCTGGACGACTATCGGCAGACGCGTCAGGGAAAGCAGCTCCGACAAAGGCTCGAGTATCCCCTCAGGCCCCACGCAGCAGTTAAGCCCGACGGCAACAGGCGGCGGCCCCGGGACACCCGACACCGCATCCATCAGAAGCCTCAGC
>JAFGFR010000306.1 GCA_016930955.1 Victivallales bacterium
ATCATGGCGAACAGCTCGGTGCAGTAGTCCAGATATCTGCTCAGCTCGAATGCGGACATCGTGCGTTTCGGCGAGCTGGGGGTGTCGCGCCCGCGCTTGAGTATCTGCTCGGGGTCCTTTGTCAACTGGTGCATGTCAATCACATGCGCCACAGAACGCAGCTCATGCAGGGCCTTCATTATCCGAGTCCTTTTTATCCGTGTCTCGACAGTGATGAGGAAGAATATCGCGGCCCCGATGAAGACGAGGTTGTTGATCCCCGCCTCCATTGCCTGGATGATCTCCAGGCTGCCGTATTTACCTGCCGGCAGGTTCAGCAAGGACACGATGGAAATTATCACGACGGCCACGATGATCATGATGAGCAAGCCTGTGAGGAAGCGTATGAGGGCATGGCTTCTCGCCATTTCAGCGGAGCGTCTCCCGGCAAGTCTGGATATATCGAGAAGCTCCCGCGAGACTTTCCCCAGCCCTGAACCGGGGAAGCGCTCCTCGATCCGGCGCGAAAGGGTCTCGACAGTCTTGACTATCTTGTCGGAATCCAAATTGTAATGTGCATTCTTTTCCATTGCGATCAAGCACCTATGGCTGTGCATATTCACCTATGATGTCCTGCCCAAAATACACCATGGGGCTTGAGTTTTCAAACGAACACGCCTGGACACGACAGACAGCGAATGTCCGTTTGAAGAAAGCCTGTGAGGGGCTATTTTTAAGGGTTGTACGATTTGCGGGCTGTGATCGGGCTTGCTGGATTTGTGGTACCGAAGGTGGGATTCGAACCCACACGCCCGTAAGGACACAAGATTTTGAGTCTAGCGCGTCTGCCAGTTCCGCCACTTCGGCACATGTTTTAGCGTCGGAGCAGGTAAGATACCCGTTATACGAGAAAAATCTATGCGGATTTCAAAAATTGTGGAAATTACTGAGCCATTCTCAAAACTCCGGGAGGACTGCATCGGTGACGCGGGCGCGGCAGACGGTGCTGTGAAAAATTGGTGTCGTTTGCTGAGGGTTCCCAACCTTTTCACCGTACCAGGCGACCCTGTGCTCGGGCATGTTATAGCCGAGGGGGCGATGGGGCTTTTCGCCGCGCTGCCGGCAGTCGTCGTGTCGCTTTGCATGTACTGTTTCGGGCTCGTGGGCAACGACCTTAACGACATAGAGGAGGACAAGGAGGAACGGCCTGAAAGGCCTCTTGCGTCAGGCGCGATCTCAAAAAGGGCGGCTCGGCTGCTTGCAGGGGTCTTCCTTGTCGCGGGCCTTACAGTAGCATGGCATATCAATACTGCAGTTTTTATACTTGCTGTGTCACTCGGCATGACGATATGGATGTATAACAAATTCCTCAAGCGAAACTCTTTCCTCGGGCCTCTGGGTGTATCGACATGCAGGGTCTTGAGCCTTCTCTGCGGTTATCATGCCGCCGGCACCGGGTCGGAGTATCTGAAAAACATGCTTTACTTTTCATGTATAGTCTGGCTGATATATTTTTTCGCCGTCTCGCTTATCGCGTACCACGAGACCAGGAGAAAGATTCGTGTGGAGGCGCTGTTGCTGCTTTGTACAGTGCCGGTGGCATGGGCAGTCAGTGCCCCTTTCGTGTCCATGGCGTTTTATCCGGCATTGCTTCTCAAGGAGTCGAATCCCTCCATCTTGCTCGCCGTGTCGGCATCGTGCATCTTCACATTCATAATAGCCAAAAATATTTCTGCCCTGGTTTTCAAGTCCGACGTTCGCGGGACTATCAGCTCCTCAGCGGGGGAGTTGATTGTCAACATCATACTGCTGCAGACCGCCGGATGCGCTTTCGTCGGTTATCCACGTCAGGCGTTGGCTGTCATGATGCTATTCATCCCCGCCAAGATACTCGGCAAGATATTCTACTCGAGCTGAGCCAGATAAAAATTGTTGAGCCAATAATCTCGTGCGTATTGGATTTATTCATGTTCTTGTGGTAGGTTGGGTGGGGGGTTTTAGAATTTCGAGACTGCATCTGCAACACTGAGGATGCCTGCGAGGCGAAAGACGAATACTATGGAAACCGGAAGAAAGAAACTACAGTCGCTAATGTCAGTCCCCGAGATCACGGAGATAATGATAAACGGTCAGACGGGGACTTTTATCGAGACCGCCGGGAAAAAAAACAGGTCCGAGGTGAAATTCTCCGATGACGATATAGAGGACTGCGTGGATGCCATATTCCGCGAGAACGGCAAGAACGTCTCGCCAATCACCCCGTATGCCGACATCTGCATGCCCGACGGGTCACGCGCCAACGTCATCATGAGGCCTCTTGCGAGATTCGGCACGTCGATCACAATCAGGAAGTTCTTCGCCGACCTCCATGACCTCGACGACCTGATCGAGCAAGGCACACTCAGCCGGAAAATGGCGGACTTCCTTATAGCCTGTGTCAAAGGCAAGTTGAACATCGTGTTTTCCGGCGGCACAGGCGCCGGCAAGACCACCACCCTCGAGATGCTCTCGAAGCACATTGACAGCGACGAGCGCATAATCACAATCGAGGACACCGCCGAGCTCAAGCTGCACCACAAGAATCTAGTTTCTCTCGAGACACGCGTGGCCGACGACGACGGCAAGGGCGAAGTGTCGCTGCAGGATCTCATAAAGAATTCGCTAAGGATGCGCCCCGACAGGATAATTGTCGGAGAGGTGCGAGGTGGTGAGGCTCTCGACATGATCCAGGCTATGAGCACCGGGCACCGCGGAACCATGGGAGTCGTGCATGGAAGCTCACCTGTAGAGGTGGTCAGCAGGATCGAGACCATGATACTCTCATCCGGGATTAAGCTCCCGATCGAGGATGTCCGCAAGATGATTGTCAACTCGATCGACCTTGTCGTGCAGCAGGAACGCTTCCCCGACGGGGTGAGAAGAATCACCTACATCACCGAGATGAAGGGCATCGTCAACCGCGACATTGATCTGCACAATCTTTTCGCCTTCATCAAGTCCGGAAGCACTGCCGACGGCAAGATCCATGGCGAGTTCCGCCCGGTAATAAAGAACTACCCGCATTTCTATTCGGACTTCATCAAGGCCGGGCTGCTCACTGACAACACCTTCAAGGAGGGAGGCTCGGTCGTTCTCGAGAAGACACGCCCCTAGCCCGCCATAACCAACAGGAACATAAGTCAATGTCCAGTCGAATCACGATAATGGTGATAGACGACGAGCCACGGCACCGGGAACTGTACTCCGAGGCCCTCGCCTCATCCGGGCTGTCGGTTGTGACCGCGTCATCCGCGGAAGAGGCCTTCCAAGCCATAAGAAAGAACACACCCGACATGATTATCAGCGATGTCAAGATGCCAGGGATGGACGGGATATCATTCCTTCGCGAGATCCGCAAAAGTCTCCCCTCGTTGCCATTTCTCCTTGTCACTGCATTCGGGGAGATAAAAGACGCGGTGGAGGCTCTCA
>JAFGFR010000307.1 GCA_016930955.1 Victivallales bacterium
AAGTTGATTAACCAGGTGTTCCTGAGGGCGCTTGACTAGCAAGCCGGAGAAAATCTCAAGGGCGGCAGAGAAGTCCCTCGTATAGTAGAGAACTCGCGCCTTGTAGTACTGGAATATATCGCTTTTTTTGAGCTGATCCGGCAAGTCGTCAAGATATTTCTTCGCCTTCTCGTCTTTGTCCTGATTGATAAGCGATTGTACATAATACTCACGTATTGTCTCTCCCCTTTTCCCCGGCAGCGAAGTCTTCTGGCAGAGCTTCTCAAGTCTGGAATATTTGCCTACTTGGTACAAGATGCGGATAAGGGCAAGAGTAAAAGTAGGTTGTTCTGGGATCAGTTTCAGCGCCTTGTCAAGCTTTTTGATACAAGTTTCTGCCTCATATGGCCAATAAGTCCCGCTCCGCTCTATTTTAAGGATACATCCCGAGGCATCCCTGTAGAGCTTCCAAGCATCTTTTTCTGTTTGAGTTCTTTTTTTCATATTATGAATCCATTATTCAGGTACTCTATGTCTTTTGTTCCGAATATCATCTCTTCATTTTCGATTTTGTAGAATTCGCTCTCTGTAGTATCCTTGGTGAAGATGGTAATTATCCACGCGAGTTTTTTCCCGGTGGCCTTGCGGATCATCCTGCCAACCCGCTGAATCCTCTGCAGAGCGGTCTTCGATGCGGCTGCGATTATTCCGACATCGGCATCCGGGATGTCGAGCCCCTCGTCAAGAGCACGGCATGAGAGGATTATCTTTGCATCACGCTCCCTGAATGATGCCAGCGAGGAATTCCGTTCTGTCCTGCTCAACCGAGAGTGATATTTCAGGTGGTCAATGCCAATTATACGAAGCGTATGTGAAAGGTGTTCGAGCTCTTCAATGAGTTCATGAAAGACGATTATCTTTGCCTTCCCACAGAGGGCTTGAAGGATGTAGATCAAGGAGGACATGCGATTTTCAGACCTGTCTAAAAGTTTTTTCCGCCTGTAGGATACTTCGAGAAAGCGTTCAATGTCCGTGTCGGGGGTAAGCCCTCTCTCAGCTCTACCTCTTCGTATCTTCTCCAGACAGGCAAAGAACCGTGGATTCCGGCTAAGATGCCGGTAACGCCGTACTATGGCATCAAGAAACGTCCCAAGTGCTTTGGTCATTGCCTGATAATCCTTTTTTTTCGTTGTAACTTAGTTCAACGGCGACGTTTGTCAATTTGAATGGGGATATTATTTTGTCCTCGGCGGCCTGATGGTACCCGTATTCGAATATCAATCCACCGAGTCTGGGGGATATCAGCTCCTGAAATGCGTAATCCCCGTTTCTCTCGGGGGTGCCCGAAAGGCCAAGTGAATAATCGAAACGAGCATTTAATATCCTTGAATTCTCAGGTGACCCGTAGCGGTGGCATTCGTCAGCGACAAGAAATATCTCGCTGTCCCATGAACTTGCGTGTAAAGGGAACTTCTCCCTTGCCGTGTTGCATACGTATATGTGGAAGGGATTTTCAATATTATCCACTTCCACGCCACTTCCCCCATGCATGCTAATCAGATCGGGCGATATGCAAAATTCCTTGACAATCATGTCTCGCCATTGCCTCTGGAGGCCCGTTGTCGGCGTGATGAAGGCCGTCCTGAAATTCTTGTGTAGCCTATTGAGGTACTCGATGGCCATGAGTGCAAGAAGACTCTTGCCGGTTCCGGTGGCGGCCTTGACTATTCCAGAGGAGGAATTTAGTATCCAGGCATTCAGGCATTCCGTCTGCCATGAGTGAGGCAAGGTTGTAATTTCGTATTTTGTTTTCATCTTAGGCCCGCGCTCCCAGTATTCCTGCCTCGATCGCCATTTCAACGAGCCTCTGGAAATTCTTGATCTGCCAAGGGCTGAATCGCAAGCCATTCTCAATCCTCTTAGCCAAATTGTAGAAGGCTCTTCTGGTGAAAGGATCTAGGAGGTTAAGCTCGCGGGCTTTTTTGGCCACACTGTATAGCAAGTCCGCCGCCAAATATTTTCTTAAGGAAGAGGGAACATCATCTGCGTGGGAATAACCTCCGGCTCTACTGTCCTGGAAATCCTCATGATCGTGCGACCTATCCCCAGGACTGCCTGCGGCATAACGCACCATGGTGAAATATGGATGTCTGGAATTGTATTCCTTTCGCAACTCGGGGAAGGAGAGCTTGTCCGCAGCATCGTTTATCCTCTGCATAATAACCGTAAACTCAGCCTGCCTATTCTTGGGGGCAATATCAGGGTGGAATAACTGCGAGAGCAACTTCCTCATTCTTGGAATAATATCCTGGTCACATTCAGGATGAAGTTGAAGTGTCTTGTAATAGTCAGCTTGCATGTTATATTCCTTATTGTTTTTTGTCTGGCATAGCATTTAGCAAGGATCATGCCAAAGGGTTAAGAATATATATAAAGTATTTTGGATTAGGTAGATATGATTTTAATTTGTGATTTTGTTCCGGGGGAACTTGCGGGGCAACAATAAATATAGTTATATAAAATAAGGAAATTTATGATTACGTCGCGCAAAAAGCTGCTGTTTGCCTGGATAGGGATGACGGATTTGCGTGTTCAAGCAGGAGAGGAGCCGAGTGGCGGTCTGGGGCCGATAGCCGGCGCGTTGAGCCTGCGGCACTACGACGGCACACACCTTCTCTACAATCAAAGTGACGAAAGCGCTGACTCCTACAAGGCCTGGCTTTCAGTGCGTTTCCCTCAGGTAAAGCCGATCGGGCTTGAGCGATGCCCTTTAAGCAGCCCTGTTGACTATCGCGAGATATACCTGTCAGCCAAGGCCATTCTTGAAAGAATGCGGGAGAGGCTGCCTGAAGCGGAATTTGAATTTCATCTCAGCTCGGGGACTCCGGCGATGGCCGCCGTATGGATTCTGCTTGCGAAAACGATATTCCCCGCAGTCCTTATTGATTCCTCGCAGAGGGAGGGGACGACCTCGGTAAGGGAGGTGGATATTCCCTTCGACATCTCCGCCGAGTTCATGCCGAGCCTTCTGAAGAAAGCGGATGAGGACATACAAGGTTTGATGTCCGGGCTGCCGCCGGAGTCTCCCGAGTTCACCAAAATCATACAGAAGTGCGAGGGCATGAAGCGTGCTGTCGGCATGGCGAGGAAGCTGAGCATGCATGAGGACATTCCCGTGCTGATCAGCGGAGAGTCTGGAACCGGCAAGGAGTTGTTCGCCAGGGCGATTCATGCATCGAGCCCACGTGCGAAGAGACCCTTCGTCGCTGTCAATTGCGGCGCGATACCAGAGAATCTTTTTGAAAGCGAGCTTTTCGGTCATGTCAGGGGAGCATTCACCGGGGCCGACAAAGATAAAGACGGCTTCATGCTCGCCGCCGAAGGAGGGACTTTGTTCCTCGACGAGATAGGCGAGCTTCCCAAGACGGCACAGGTGAAGCTTCTCAGGGCATTGCAGGAGAAATCCATATACAAGGTAGGCTCCACCAAGGCCTTGACCATAGACATAAGGATAATATCAGCTACGAACAGGGATTTGATCGAGGAAGTCGTTTCTGGCGTTTTCAGGGAGGATTTGTTCCACCGTGTCGCAATAGGGCTGCTCAAGATACCCCCCTTGCGTGAAAGGCATGGAGACATCGGGCTCATCATAGACTCAGTCCTGGCGAGGATAAACGGTATCAGGCGTGGGCAAAGCCCGGCTTGGAAAGACAAGAAATGCGCCCCCGGTGCCCGGACGATCCTTTTAAGCCATAAGTGGCCGGGGAACTTCAGGGAGCTGGAGAACACCATGACCAGAGCGGTCATTTGGAGCAGTTCGGACATCATTTCCGAGGCGGATGTAAGATCAGCCATGCTTGACTTCCCCATGAACAGGAAGACCGCTCCGACAATGAAGAAGATCGGGGAAGGAGTTGACCTTCAAGCCAAGATTTCAGAACTCGCTGTCAACTATATAGAGCAGGCGTTGAAGGAAAGCAACGGCAACAAAAGCCGCGCTGCCGAGATGCTGGGGCTCTCGAATTACCAGACTCTCGACAACTGGCGGACAAAGTATGCCAGCCACTTGCGAAGTATGCAATCCCACTGATGAGGCCATTCTGTTCGGCATCATAGTTTCTCCTGTCCATCTGGGACCCATTTCCATCTTCGGGAATGGATTTCCGATGTGACTGATGATACGACATACTCCTTCTTCTTCTTCGATATATCGTCCGGGGAGGCGGTCTTGATTAGCGAGCGCAGCTCGACCAGGGCCATGTCGTTGCCCTTCTGCCAAGAGCGCAGGAAAAATGCCACGGCGGCGTGGGTGTCCCGAGGTGTCGCGGCAGTTGAGGTGATGGTCGGGGTAGCAGGATTCGAACCTGCGACTTTCTGCTCCCAAAGCAGACGCGCTAGCCAGACTGCGCTATACCCCGAATATCTAGGGGCATTAATCTAGCACGCTTTAGTTAAATTCAAGCCTAAACGGAAAAAAATCTATTATCTGGCTTGATTTTGCTTCATGTGGTTTTACATGTATATCCTTTTGTTTTGCCTGGGAGCTGGGATTGGGATACAGGTGGTATCCCGCGCATGTTTCTTTTTTGAGGTTCGGCAATCATGACCATGAAAATATTTCTGGCACATCTGATAGTTTTTATCAGCATTGTAGCCTTTTGCTCAGGGGAGCGGGCTCTTCTTGACGATGCGTGGATGAAATACGAGTACCGCGACTTCGACAGTGCCTGGAGGAACTTCCAGAGGGTCGAGCGCGAAACCAAGGACAAGGACTTGAATCTGCACTGCGAGGCTCTTACCGGGCTTGCCTTCTGCCTCCAGTTCGGCAAGATGGTCAATGCTGGTGTGGGCGACTACGAAGGGGCGGTAGGCTACTATCATAAGTGCATCGAACTCAAGGGTGACGACGCGAGGCTCGTGCCTTTCTGGAAATCCATGATGGCCGAGTGCATGTACCGTGTCTATTCGTTGAACGGCAACAAGGATTACTATCATCAGGCCATGGAAATCTGGTCCGAGCTTGACGGGAGTCAGCCGGACTCGCTGGTCGCGCAGGACTCCCTGCTCTTCAGGACTGTTGTCCCCACGAGGGATTTCCACGATCCCGGCACCGACAAGAAAATCGCAAGGATGGAGGAGTATATCGAGCCTATACTGGACAATATCCGGGAAACGGGCGACGCTGGCGACTACGCCGGCACGGAGAAGGCTGTGCTCGCCGGGGCGATGGCTAACTATCTCGGAGCGCTTTACGCCAACAGACACGAGTTCAAGAAGGCGACAGAATACTACGAGACCTACGCCATCCTCGGGCCGACCAGCCACCATTACAAGCTGAATGCATTCTACTCGATAGCGAGGATATCTGATGCCGAGCTTGGCGACATGGACCGCGCGATAAGGTACTACACGCGCATATTCACCGAGTCGCCCGCCTACACGAAATCCTACTTCTCGATGCAAAGGGTCGAGGCACTCAAGAAGCTTCGCGAGAAGCATGGCAAGGAAAGCTCCAAAGAGGCCCCATGATGGCATCAACGAAATGTACCGACCCGAAAAACTGGCCCAACTTTGTAGGCCTGCTGATACTCCTGATCTGCTATGTCGGTGCGATCTACAACGTGTTCCAGGTAAAGAAGGACGAGATGATCCTGGGCAAGACTGTGATCAGGATAGCGCACTGGCAGATCGAGGCGGGGATCACCGACGCGCTCGACAGAATGATCGAGCTCTATGAGGCAAAGCATCCCAATGTCAAAGTCATACAATTGCCTGTGCCCGAGCGGGCATACGGGCAGTGGGCGGTGACACAGCTCATTGGACGTACCGCGCCTGAGCTTATCGAGCTGGGCATGTTCGATGTCAAGGCCTATCTCGGCAGGTTCTTCGTCCCGATAACCGCCGAGGTATCCGCGCCGAACCCATACAACGCCGAGAACCCTGAACTCAAGGACGTACCTTGGAAGGACACCTTCACTGACGGCCTCCAGAACTGCTACATCCCGGAGCTGCTCGACTACTATGCCGTCGGCTTCAGCCAATTCACCGTCAGGCTGTACTACAACAAAACGCTTTTCAAAAGGATCCTCGGCACGGACGAGCCGCCTGAAAACCTTGCCCAGTTCTTCTCTTACTGCGACAGGATACAGGAATATGTCAAGCAGAGGAACGAGGAGATAGAGAATTACAACCAAAGAAACACTCCGAAGAAGACTCCTCTGGTGATCTATCCCATATCCTCGTCCAAATATCAGGTCAGTGTATTCCGGTCCCGCTACTCAAGCTCCCTGACTGCCGACAGGTGCCTCGAGCTCGACACCAACTACGACGGCAACGTCTCTGAAATAGAACGGCTTGCCGCAATCATGACGGGTGATCTCACATTTGATGACAGGAAGCTCAGGGCCGGCAACGAGGTGGTCAAAGACCTTACCAAGTATTTCAACCCCGGATTCATGTCCGCCGGGAGGGAGGATGCGGGATTCGCATTTGTACAGGGCAGGGCTGCCATCATCACTTCAGGAAGCTGGGATGCCGGATCATACATCAAACAGGTCAAGGATCAGCCTTTCGGGGACATAATAATCGAGGTCGCAGGGGAAAAGGTGGCCAATGCTCATGAAGCTGAAGCCAGGCTCAAAGGTCTGTCGGGTAAAGATTCCGCCCGTGTGGAACTTCTCATTGACCGTGAGGGCGCAAAAAAAACTCTGAGAATATCGCCGATAAAGGGCAACGACGTGTGGAGCGCCTACGGCTTCAGGCTTGAGGACCACGAAAAGAATGGAGCAATTGTAGCAGTCGTGACAGAGGTGGACAGTGCTTCCCCTGCGTCGGTGGCGGGAGTCAGGGAGAGAAAGACGTTCGAGATCGGCTTCTCCGACTTCCCATTGCCGACAAAGGATGATCCGCGCTATGGCAAATACATCGTGGGGCGGGTGGCCGAGAGCGCCGACACAGGGTTCAAGTTCGGAGTCGTCAAGTTCAGCAAGAACCGTGATACCGCCATTGACTTCCTTCAGTTCTGCACCACCCCGGAGAACAACGAGGAACTAAACAGGATCGCCAATTGGATCCCCGCCGTCAGAGGAGCCAAGCCCGTGGATTTCCTGAAGGAGTTCGAGCCAAATTTCCAGGGATATTGGAACTGGCTCCACGTCCACACGGGGAACAGGGTAAAGATGCTCGAGAGCCAGCTCTACTGGCCATACATATCGGGAGGGACTACCTTCGACGAGTACGTCTCCGAACTAAGAAGCCGCATGCCGCAGGAGGCCGCAATAGACTATGCCAACCACGTGAGGACAGTAAACGAGCAGGTTCCCGACAAGCACGTCAGAAGAAGTGTCTTTCTCGCGAAATCCATGTTTGCCACAGACAAGCAATCGAGGCTTGATGCCGAGCGCAAGCTTGCGGCGAGTTGGGACACGGTCGTGTCGTTCGAGAAGGAAGAGCCCATGACCAAGGCAATCATGCGCGAGGCGCTCAATGAAAAAAGGAACGCCACCGATTTCAGCCGAGATTTCTTTAAACACTATACCCCGCCGAGACAATGAGCATGCCGTGTTTCAATTTCCAGGAGAATGACTGATGGCCAGCAGAGACATATCGCTCAAGAGGCTGAAGCACTACTGGCCCTTGTACTTCTTCGTGCTGCCAAGCGCCTTGCTTGTGGCGACATTCTCATATTACCCGGCTGTCAGCGCGATGTACCATTCATTCTTCAGGTGGAACGGTGAGGACATCAGCATCTTCATCGGCACCGCCAACTTCAAGAGGGTCCTCGGCAACTATTGGCTATGGATTGCTGTCCTGCTGGGATTTGCGGGCATTCTCTACACATCGAAGGCGAAGACATCGAAGTCTGACTTTTTCCGCATTGGGGCCAGCATATTCTTTTTGATAGCGTCTGCGGGCACGATGGGGGTCAAGGGGCTTCTGTTCGATCCGCGGGTGATGATTTCCCAACAGGGCAATGCACTGGCGGCTTTGAATATCCAGGAGGCCGGGACAAAGCTGGGAATCGGGATCACAGTCTGGGGTACATTGCTCATGCTGGCCTATCTTTTCATCAGCGGGGAGAACCGCTCGAAATGGGTATATCTGCTTGCGCCGGCATCCTTCATCGCAGTGTCGTTCCTGCAGGCTCTCGGGTTCAACGCCGTGTTCGCGTGGAGCATTGTAATGCTGGTGATCGGCTTTGCCATATGGGTCGTTCCGGCGGTGGAGAAACTCGGGAACATCGAGAACTTCAGGACCTTCCATGCATTTGCATCTCTCGGGATCTGCATATGGGCACTTGCGAAATTCGCAGGCGGCGACCCTGTTCTCTGGAGCGGATTCACCGTCATCGGCATACTCATATGCTTCAATATCGTCAAAATGATTCCCTCGGTCGTCACTGCAGTCGTCATACACCGTTTGAACAGCGACTCCGCAAACTACTGGTACAGGGTGCTGTTTGTCATACCGATGATCATCCCCGGGATGGTCGGGCTGCTGATCTGGAAATTCTTCTTCAACCCCAACGAAGGGCTTTTCAACAGGATACTTGTCTCGACGCGTATAATGGATGTGCTCTACTGGTTTGACGGTGTCATGGGATGGGACGGGTCGGTATTCCAGAGGGGCGAGATGCCCGTATGGCTGGGGAACCCCAATCTCGTGCTGCCGGCATTCATACTCTGGGGCTTCCCCTGGATAGGGATAGTCGGCGTGCTGATATATCTTGCTGGACTGCAGGCGATCCCCGACACGGTCTACGAAGCCGCGAAACTCGACGGGGCGACATCGCTACAGAAATTCTTCCATATCGAGTTCCCGCTAATCCTCACCCAGATACGTATAAATCTTGTCCTTCTTGTGATCGGGACTCTTCAGACATACGCTTTCATCCTGATACTCTTCGGCGACGACGGGGGCCCCAACGGGAAGCTGATGGTGCCGGGACTGTTCATGTTCAGAAGCGCTTTCAGGGAGGCCATGGCCGGCTACGCCTGCTCCATAGGGTTGGTCATCTTCTTTTTCATTTTGATCCTAACCGAGATCAACAACCGTTACGTCAGGACGGAGAAGTGAAAATGTTCAAAAGCTACAAGATACAATCTTTCTTCAACGAGCTGATCAAGCATCTGTTCATTCTTTTCGTGCTCTCGATGGCATTCTTCCCGTTGTACATCATGCTGACCATCAGCGGGAAGACCAACGCGCAGTTCGCGGGCAACCCATGGACTTTCATGTACCCCTTCCACTGGGAGAACTTTGCAGTCGCTTGGGGCATGGTCAACAAGTACATCTTCAACACCATATTCGTCTGCGTGACATCCATCATACTCACATTCTTCTTCTCGCTCAATGCGGCATACTTCTTCGCCAGGTTCAACATGCCCGGGAAGAAGTTCCTATGGTACTTCTTCCTTATACTCATGCTGATGCCAGGCATTGCCAATCTGATACCTTTGTTCATCCTGCTCAAGAACCTCGGGCTGCTGAACTCATTCATGGCTCTGATAGTCGTGAACGTCACCGCCGCGCAGATCGTTCAGATATACATCCTCCGGAACTTTATCGAGGACATCCCTGTGGATCTCTTCGACGCCGCCGAGGTTGACGGGGCATCGAACCTCCAGCAGGTATACAGTATCGTCCTGCCGATGTCGGGAAGCATTCTCTCGACTCTCGGGATACTGCAGTTCATAAGCATGTGGAACAACTACATTCTTCCGCTCATCGTCATGCGCGATGACAACATGCTGACTTTAGCGGTTGGCCTGGTCAGGATGGACTCGGCATACGTCAAGGAATGGGGGCATCTCATGGCCGGATATACGATAGCCAGCATACCGATGGTGCTGATTTTCCTCTTCACGATGCGACTATTCGTCAAGGGGCTATCGACCGGGGCATTGAAAGGCTGACGGGACAATAATCATCAATTTTATGAAAGGGTATCGTGATGTATGTAGGAAGGATAGTTTCTCTAGGCATGACACCCGGCGGTGCCGTGGCTGTCATGTACCGAGTGTCGTCAAGATCGTTCCCCAACCGTGAGGCCAAGACTGCTCAAGGGGCGATCTCGATAATGCCCAGAAAGGGTTTCGAGCAGGATTTGTCGAAAAACCCCTACATCGCCTATAACTGTCTCAGGCTTTCCGGAGCTTACGCGATTGCCTCGAACGGCTCCCACACCGACCCGATAGCCGAGAAGATCGCGTCGGGCATGCATCCGAGAGATGCCCTTGCGTACTCCCTGCTGGCCCTGGACTACGAGAAGGATGACTTTTCGACCCCGCGGATAGCAGCGGTTGTAAAGGCGGGATCGTCTTCAGGTTTTCTTTCGGTCATCCGAAAGGACGCGCTGCATGTGGTGGAGCTCCAGCTTTCACCCGGGAAGGCGTTTTATGTGGCGACATACGAGCACGACACCCCGTCTGAAAATTTTTCCGATGCCGCATTCAAGGCATCGAATGCATCCGAGGCATGCGAACATGTCATATCGAAGGGTGTTTTTGCCGGTCTAGAGAAACCGGTGACGGCTGCAGCGGCGGTCGCCGCAGGGAACAGCTTCGAGACCGCCACGGCGAACGCCTGACAATTCTTCCCGAGCGGGAAACAAGAGGCTAGGCTTGCTGCTCCATCTCCAGCAGTGCAAGTTTCATGGATATCCCGCCGCCGTTGAAGCCGCCGATGGTGCCGTCGGATGCGACTACCCTGTGGCAGGGGATCATTATTGGGAAGGGGTTGTTTGCCAGGGCCTTTCCGACTGCCCTTGCAGCGGATGGCTTGCCGATCGCGGTTGCCAGTGATTTGTAGGTCATGGTCGAGCCTCTGGGGATTTTCATGGTTTCCTTGAGGACTGACCGCCGGAAGGGGGAGCATGCCTCGAAGGAGATGTGCTTATGTTCCGGCACTACGGGCAAACCCGAGAGAAAGTGAGCGATTTCGCCCGCTAGTTCATCAACTCCGGGGCATGATGCTGTGATCGTGTCTGGGAAGCTTTTTTTGATCTTGAGTTTTGCGCCGAGTCCCGGTTCTGAAAGTACTACCGCGCAAATCCTATGGGAACTCAGGCACGGTTCCCACAATATGCCCACTTGGCCGAATGGGCTTGTCTCGATCAAGCTAAGATTCATTCGGCAATGGATTTCTGTTCGTCGCGCGGCACCCATTGAATGCTTTGCGGTATGCCAATAGGGAATATCTTGACATTGCGGTATCTTCTGCTCTGTGCGATAAGGGAATATGGCGAGAACAAAAATGTGTAGGGCTGCTCATCGTGGAGTATCTTGTGGAACTTATGGCAGAGCTTGACGCGCTCCTCCAGATCAAACGCCACCCTTATCTGCTCGATAAGATCGTCGGCCTCGGCATTCTTGAACCCGATATGGTTGCTCGATTCAATGATGTCCGCCTGGCTGGAGTGCCATAACTGGTATGGGTCCGACTCGAGTCCCATGGCCCAGCCGCATATCGAGGCCTCGAAATTCTTCTGCCCCAGCATCTGGACGAAGACCGCCCAATCCACCATACGGATGTTCACTATGATTCCAGCCTTGGCCATGTCTTCCTTGATCATGGGCAGCATCTTCTCGTAGTTCGGATTGTTTCCTGGAGAGAGTATGGTGAACTCGAATTTCTGTCCGTCCTTGTCGAGTATGCCGTCGCCGTCTGAATCCCTCCAGCCAGACTCGGCCAGCAGTTCCCTTGCACGCTCGATCGAGAACGGGAACGGCTCGATGGACTTGTCGTTGTATACCGAATCTAAAAAGAACCCTCCGGTGATGATCCTCGCAAGGCCGTTGTAAACCTCCTCGATGATCCTCTCTCGGTCGATCAGATGTGTCAGCGCCTGCCTCACTCTCCTGTCCTGAAACATGGGAAGAGTAAGATTATAGCCAATATATCTGTAGACCCTTCCGGGGTACTTGATTTTAACGAGGTGTCCTTTCTGGGGGTCGAAGTCCGCAGTGTCCGTACGGTTGACCCACTGGTCAGGAGTAAGCGACATCTCGTCTATTTTTCCAGCAGTCAGCGCTTGGAACTGGGTATTCTTGTTCGGAATTATCCGGAGCTCGATGTCCTTTATGGTTGGTGCGACACCGTATTTTTCCCCGTAGTACTTCACCCAGCGGGTGAGCCTTATACGCTGCCCCTTATCCCAGCCTGCAAATCTATATGGGCCGCAACCCACGACAATCCGGTTCCTCTCATGGTCGTCGTTGAAAACCTTGCCATCGAAAGCCCCATCGTATGCATGGTAGAGATGCCTGGGCAAAGGCTGGAGGCCGAGCGTCATGCTTTCGGACAAGAAATATTTTCTGCTCCAGCGCACCTTGAACTCATAATCCGACACGACCTCTATTCCCTCAAGGTCAATCATGTATGTCCTGATTGGCGCGCAGTCGGAATCGGGATTCTTGATGACATCCACATAGAATTTGAAGTCATGTGCGGTGACTTCCACGTCGTTCCACTGCCTTCCCGAGACCGGATCGGCGAAGTCGTGCCAAAGGACACCCCTCCTGAGCTTTACAGTGTATGTCAGCTTGTCTTCCGACAGCGACCAGCTTTCCGCGAGCATCGGCTCGAATTTCTCTGGAGCTGCAAAGTTCCTGTCCGCAAGCGAGTCAAAACACAAGGACCATATGCTTGACACGAGGGACTCGTTGTTTATCAGGTAGTTCATGTTTTTAGTCTGGCTCTGCATGGCGGATATCCGCCTCCCGCCAGACTCGGAAGCAGGATCGAAAAACTCTAGATTAGCTATCTCGACAGGAGTTCGCGGCCCCGCATCTTGTGCCGCATGGGCCATCGGCCTCGGCGAAGCGCTGCCCAGGCCGACCAGAGCACGCTCCATCCGACCCATCTTGGTGTCGAAATTATTCAACTGCTTGGATATGCTCTCCTCGCGGAGCCTCATCAAATCCAATGTATTGACTGCCGCCCAGCCCATAACAAGCACCACGGCCAACAAAATCGTCAATATGACATTAGCATATAAGCTCTTTCCCATCTCCCACATCCTGTCGTTAGGGTTGCATCCGAATCCGCGTAATCTACCGTTGAGTCAGGAACATTCAAAGTTTTTTTGGGGAAATCATGATTTTTTTGTCTTCGGGGCCGAATCTGGTCTTATATGAATCGGGCAGCCTCCGAACCCGGGGCAAGAGGTGGCCGACTCCGCGACACAAAGGAGTAAGAAAAGTAGATGACGAGTCGGTGCACGACACCAACGAACATGGGAACATGGGTAATTGAACCGAGAGCGAGTGCCAGAAGGAGCTGCATGCGACCTTGGACAACTTGCAAAAATCAAAAGCAAGATGGATATTACAATCGGGGTCAAAATCAAACTCGTACAGAGGCAAAAAGTCAGAGACAGGAGGCAACAGCATGGATATCCTTTTCATCGGAGGCAATGGGCAGATTTCTTTCGACTGCGTCCACGAGGCCGCGAGACGGGGTTACGATGTCACGGTGTTCAACCGCGGGATGCATAACCATGGCCTCCCTGAAGACATAAGACACATCATAGGCGACTTCAATGACGACGATGCCTACCGCGGCCTCGGGGAACTCCGGTTTGACACGATATGTCAATTCAGGGTATTTACTCCCCGACAGATGCTCCGCGACATCGAGACCTTCCGAGGGAAAACCGGCCAATACGTCTTTATATCCTCCGCTTCCGCATATATCAAGCCACCTGTACAAATGCTGATCACCGAGGATGTCCCGTTGCACAACCCATTCTCGGAGTACAGCCAGGACAAGGCCGACTGCGAAAAAATACTCCAAAGCCAGGACGATCTGCCCTACACGATCGTCAGGCCCAGCCATACACTTAGATCAAGCCTGCCCACAGCCCTCGGGGAAAAGGAAGTCGCAGCATGGAGGATTGCAAACGACCTGCCGGTTATCGTGCCTGGAGACGGGACATCTCTATGGACCATCACCTTGGCCTCCGACTTCGCCAGGCCCTTCGTGTCGCTTTTCGGTCTGGACAAGGCGCTGTCCGACAAGTTCCACATCACGTCGCCTTGCGCCTACAGATGGGACCAGATATACCTCAGCATCGCCAGATCTCTGGGGAAAGTTAACATCGACATCGTCCACGTCCCGACCGAGACTCTCATCCGGTACAACCCGGAATGGAGATCTGGACTCCTCGGCGACAAGGCCTGGACAACCATTTTTGACAACTCCAAGATCTCATCCACTGCCGGCGTTTTCCCTTTTGAGCAAGACCTCGACAAGATCATTCACGATGTCGTCACGAACTGGCAGAAGGAATCCTCTCCAGCCGACGGCAATTCACCTGAAATCAACCGGATGATGGATTCCATCGCCAACGACCAAAACTCACTGCCACATGCGTGAGACCTCTGTCATCTGAAACCCGGGTAGAAAAACCGCTCTGTTTCGTAGTCTAGAGAGCCAGTTTCAAAACTCCGCGTGAACCGCGTTGTGAGCGCAGGCGCGGCGGACGGTGCGGCGAAATGGCTGGTGCATACCCGAAGCTGCCTGTGCCTGCCATTTCGCCGTGGCGCATGCCGTGCCCCCGCCCCAACCCTTTGGGCGTCAAGCTCTTTTGGCGCGAATGCCACGCCCGAGCGGTCGGGACAGACCATACAGGTATGCCCGCTCCCGCATCGGCGTGACCCCGCATCCAAAATAG
>JAFGFR010000030.1 GCA_016930955.1 Victivallales bacterium
AGTCAATCGCGGACATCGCCGCCCATGGCCCGGAGGGAGATTCATCTTTCAATGCACGCTACAGAGGGTGGATCAACGGCATTCCGAAAATCATGGAGCGTCCGATATTCGGTCACGGGGTGGGCTCGATCCCGCTGGCGACCTATGACTGCCAGTATGTACGCGAGCTGCACGAGACCGGGATAGTCGGCACGATTGTATTTCTTTACATGAATCTTGCGATATTAGCTGCCGCGCTGTCGCTGTTCTACATGAGCGACGACAGCTTGACCAAGGGGCTGGCGTGCGGGTTCATGGGGGGGCATGTCGGGAAGCTTGTGCATGCCTGGAGCATCGAGAACTTCTACACAATAATGAACATGGAGGTCTTCTGGTTTGTGGTGGCGTTGCTTATGATTTTGTACAACAACCATCTCAACAGGCTTGAGGCGGCATCTCAGGAAGAGCCCCTGCCTATGCAGCCCGACCTCTTCGGGGGGGATTGACTGCGATGGGTGGAAGAGAAACAAAAGTGACTGTGATAATCCCGTCGCTCGACGGCTGCAGGGGCGGGAACGTCGAGAAGCTCGAACGCGAGCTTGAATCCCAGACTTTAAAGCCATCCGAGGTGATCGTTGTAAAAGGCGTATCGCCCAACGGGAAGGCAAGGAACGCCGGAGTTGAAAGGGCTGCCAAGGATGCGGATTTCTTCATCTTCATTGACGATGATGTGTTGCTTGGCGGTGACAGGGTGATCGAGAGTCTGGTCGCCCCATTTTTGAGCACTCCCTCCGATGACGGGAAAGCTGTAGGCATGACAGGCCTCTCGCAGCTCATCCCTGAAGACTCGAGCTGGTGGCAGAGGGTGGCGGCGAAGCAAGTGCCTAGAAACTTCTTCCCGGTGCAGAGCGAGATGATTGACAGCGACATGGTGTCCCACATGTGCCTGTGCATGCCGGCGAAGCTCTTCCGTGGACTCGGCATGGAGAATCCGGACATTGTCTCGGGCACCGACCCGGACTTGCGTCACCGCGTGAGGCGGGCAGGATACAGAGTCTGCGTCGTCCCTCAATGCTGGGCATACCACCCCATGCCCGAGACTTTTGCGAAATTCGCAAAAATGGCCTTCAATAAAGGCAAGAACTCGGCGATAGTCCGCAAGACTCACCCGGAGATGATCCTCGAGCTGGACTGGGGAGACAAGAAGGAGTTCAAGGCACATCGAGGATTGCTCTACAGGGTTTTAAGGCTTTGCTTTCTGATGGGTTTATCCCTTGTGACATTCCAATTTTTTCTTTTTATTTATCTTGTTGTCGGCGCCTTGGGTAATGTATGGGGATCGTTTCAGGCCGCGGATAGGAAGGGGTAGTTCACCTTGAGAATTCTGGTATTGACAGACATTTTTGGGAGTGTGGTTTCTGGTGGTGCCGGGAGGGTATTTTTCGAGGTTGGGAGGGAGTTGGTTCGGAGGGGGCATGTTGTGGATGCTATTTGCCGGTCGTCAGGAGAGATTGCCGGACCCGATTCCGGCGGGATGGTCTTCCACACGTATGATGACATGCCCGGCGGCGAGTTGAGGCGTCTGCTTTACTACTGGCGTTCGATAAGGCGCTTGTACGAGGGATATATTTCCGAGGTTTCCCCTGATGCGGTGGTGCTGCACTGTTCTTCGGCGGCTTTGGGGTTGTCGGGTATGTTAGGAAGGCTGGATGTGCCGAAGG
Organism: Victivallales bacterium; assembly: GCA_016930955.1. Lineage (GTDB taxonomy): Bacteria > Verrucomicrobiota > Lentisphaeria > Victivallales > JAADHT01 > JAFGFR01. The sequence continues at coordinate 1,701 of JAFGFR010000030.1, forward strand.
TATATTATTTTCATTCTCCGTGGCATTTGGAGTACGAGCTTTTGCACGGGAGGGGCTGCGGAGTGGGTGGTGGCTGCTTGCCGCGTTGCCCTTTGGAGGTGGCGATGTCCTCGGTGAGGCGTCGGCACGAGGGGAAGTATCTTGGGCTTTGCGGTGGTGTGGTTACCTTGTCTGAGTCCATGCGTGAGGTCATGCTGGGGGTGCATCCAGGGGTTTCGGGCAAGCCCCATGCTGTAATTCCCGGCGGCGCGGACAGTGTTAAGTTCCGTCCTGTGGCGAACAGGGATGAGAAGGCCAGGACAAGACGCGATCTGGGCTTCGCGGAGGATGATTTCATTATCCTCACGACTCGGCGTCTTGTCCCGCGCACCGGGGTGGACGTGCTGATCGAGGCCTTTGCCGAGGTCTGCGAGATGGCGGAGAGCCATGGAAGGCTGAAGCTGGTTGTCACGGGCAGCGGTGTGATGGAGGCTGATCTTAGGCGACTTGCTGTTGACAAGGGAGTTTCCGGCAGCGTGATCTTCACTGGTCATGTAGGTGGCGTGAGGCTTTCCGAGCACTATCGCTGCTCGGATATCTTTGTCATGCCGACGCGTCATCTGGAGGGCTTCGGGCTCTCGACAGTCGAGGCGATGGCCAGCGGGTTGCCTGTTGTCGGGACAGATGTCGGGGCGACGCGGGAGATCCTTTCCAAGGTCTCGGATGAACTGCTTATCGAGGAATGCACTTCCAAGGCGATTGCGGGGAAGATTCTGGAGTTTGTCCGCAAGCCAAGTGCGGATATTGAGGAACTTGGCAGGAAGAGCACGATTGTTGCCGCGGAGCACTTCACATGGGAGGGGCATGCCGAGAGGCTGGTTGAATTCATCTTGAATACAGCAGTTAAATGTTGAAAATGTTCACGGTGAACCGTGAACCGTGAACCGTGAACCGTGAACTGTGAACCGTGAACTGATGTATACAACTGCTTTATTTAGGTTTATTTCGAGATGAGAAGCAAGTGGAACGCGGAGGATTTTGAAATTCCGTCCGTGCCGGGTGATCACGTTTTCGAGGATGGATACGTGCTCGCTGCGCGGCAGGGCATCCCTGAATTCATCGAGGACTATCGCATATCACGCGTGAAGGACTTGATCGCGCCTTGGATATGCCGCCATGCTGAACGCGGCGGTGGCGGAGATGAAAAAGACCCTGCCTCCTCTTTTCCCCTTGCCCTCGATATCGTATGCGGCAACGGGTGGTACTGTCTGAGGCTGCTGGGAAACTGGGGATTCAAGGGCCGGATAGCCGGGGTTGACGTGTCATTCGCGAAAACCGCATCTTTCGAGAAGGAGGCCTCGCTACGCGGCCTTGGAAGTCGGATTCTTGCGAATGTCGCAAATGCCGAGCTGCTTCCCTTCAGGGATGGGGTATTCGATGTCGTGTATGCCACCGAGAGTATCGAGCATATCGAGAATCCCGGGGAGGCGCTGAGAGAGGCGTGCAGGGTGCTGAAGCCCGACGGCGAGCTGATTGTCACCACTCCCTCAGGGCCGATGCACAAATTCTGGAAATCCGTCTTCTTTTTCCCGATGATGCTCAAAAGGCTTTTTCTCGGCAGGAGCTCCGTGGCGAGATGCCCCTACGACAAGCCAATGTCATTCAGGCAGCTGCACACACTTGCTAAAAACGCAGGATTCAAAATCGTCCAGTACCGCAAAACTATTTTCCTGCCACACGAGTCATACATCAAGTTCTTCCCGCAAAAGGCACAATGCATCCTTCTCCGGTGTTCCTTGATTCTCGAGAAGCTTGGCCGTCCGGCGATGTTCCTAGCGCTACATCACGTCGTGAGGATGAGGAAGAATCGGTAATCGGGGGTCGGCGGTCGGCGGTCGGTAATGCAGTAATGCCGTGTTGCGGGGAAACCTCAGGTATTCAAATCCCCAAATCATCAAATCTTGACCTCGTGACTTCATGACTTCGTGACTCCGTAAGTTGACCGGATGAAGACCAGCGACGCGCGATCAGCGATGAAAATATCATTTGACGTTTTGGTTGCATTGGTTCCATTAGGGGCATTCGACATTTTCGATAATATCGATACTATCGAAACTGTCGGATCTGTCGGATCTGTCGGATCTGTCGGACAAGTCGCCGGACAGACGAGATAAATACTTGCGCGACGCGGCGATGGGAATCTCATAGGTTGCTAATTCTGGACATCACGTTGAAAATGCATGGTTGACGGCTACTTTAGGCGTGTTTATTGGCAAAGCCGTTTTTTTGTAACTAGAGCCAG
>JAFGFR010000308.1 GCA_016930955.1 Victivallales bacterium
AAGGCCGGCAGGCCTGACGGCAGGCAGATGGCAATATACCAGAAACTTAATGTGGAGTACAAAAACCTGCCGATAAAAAAGGTGGAAAAAACACAAAAAATGTAGTGCCTAATCGTCGTAAGTAGTTGATGGTCAACAAGGTCATTTTTTTAGGCGCGAAATTTGGGCTAGAAAGTCCGCCGACCGGAGACGCGGATCTTGCCGAGGTAAAGAGGACATTCGGCAGAAATATCTCCCTTAGCGGAAACGTCAACTCCATCATTGTCATGCTCAACGGAAAACCGGAGGATGTCCAAAATGATATATCGTCCGCTGCATGGACGCGGCAAAGGAAGGCGGCAGATACATTCTTGGAGTCGGAGACCAGATGCCGTGCCAGACATCCGAGGAAAACATATACGCATTTGTCGAGGCAGGCATGAAATACGGGAAATACTGAAACAAAATCATATATACGACCGACCTATGTGCCGAACGGCAGTCCCAACGGCTCCTGATAGGGGCGGAATGGCACCAGGTCGGCAATCGCGCTCAGTTCCTCCAGCATGTTTTCGGGCAACGGCCCCCTTTCGACCGCCGCGACGTTGCTTTCCAGTTCGGCTATAGTCCTCACTCCAGTGAGGACGGTGGAAACCGAGGGATTGGAAAGGACAAAGCGCAACGACAGCTCCGGCAAGTCTATTCCGCAATCCCTGGCAAATCCGTAGAGACGCTTGAATTGTTTCTGGCGGGGCGGGCTGAGCCATCGGGCGGGGAAATTGACATCCCGCTCATACATTTTCGCCAGCGCCCCCTGTTGCATAGGGGATCCGCAGACGACACCCATGTCTCTGTTTAGCGCCGTCGGCAACAAGGAGTGTTCGGCCTCGCGCCATAGCAGGCTATACTGGAACGCCGTCAGCAACACGTCAAATTTGCCGGTGGCGGCGATATGGGTGATCTCGTAGGCGGTTGTGCCCCCCAGCCCAACGAATCTGGCCTTGTATTGATCTCTAGCTTCCCGGAGGACATCCATCACCGGCCCCTCGTAGTTACCCTTGTCAGTCCACCAATCCATGGTTTCCGGCCGGTCGGGCTCGTGAATCATCAGGATGTCCACATTCTCCCGCTTTAGGTTGGAAAGACTGGTTTTGACGGCTTTTCTCAGGAAATCAATGTCCTGTGGTTTGAAGGGCTCAGGCTTGTAGCCTATTTTGGTGCTGATGATGAATCCTGCGTCGAGTTTCGACAGCGTGTCACCCAACACCGATTCGCTGTCCATGTAGCCTGGGGCGATGTCAATGTAGTTTACCCCGAGTTCCCACGCACGCCTGATCACCGCGTCGGCGGATGCCCTGTCGGTTCCGTATGAACTGATAAACAGGCCGCCAAGCGCCAATTCCGAGACCTCCAGTCCCGAACGTCCCAATTTACGCTTCTTCAACATAGGTTCAAGTTCCTTTTATGTTATGTTTCTAATGAGCCAATTTCAAAAATACCCGTGGCCGTACGGCCTGTTATTTTGGCACCCAAAGGGTTAAGGCTGAGGCACGGCCTGCGCTCCCAGCACGGTTCACACGGAGTTTTGAAACTGGCTTTAATATGTTCATTCTTCAGAATGTGAATATCGGTTTGAATTCCTCTTTGCGCTCGATCTTTTCAAATGCCTCTGGGAGTCGCGCGAACGGGAAGACAGACGAATGAAAGTCCTTCATGTCAATGATACCTTTTTCGACCAATGATACACAGATATCATGAACAGTTTGGTCGTCTTCCGCGGGAGAGTGAAATGAGAAGACAAGCCCCGACCCGAAGCCTCGGAAGCTCGCATCCATTGTTTCATCAAGGCCATAGAAAGCGACTGTTCCTCCAGGCTTTACTGAGGGGATGAAAGAATTTATCGTGCCGGTTAAACCTGCGGCATCTATCAGTATGTCAAAGTGTGCGGTGGGGAGCGCATCTTTTTCCATGGAGATAAAACAATCCGCCCCGCATTTGATTGCCCGTCCCGAAGCGGTCGACCTCCTGGCCACTGACGTGACTTCCGAGGCAAACATGACAGATGCCAATTTTACATAGAACATTCCCACGGCACCGGCACCGACTATCCCGACTTTTTTCCCGTACAGTGAACCAAGACGCTGTATCCAGCTGAATGTCTCCTTCATCGTAATGAAGATCACCGATTCCGGCCTATCTTTCCATGCAAGAGGGATTTTCATCTGATATTTGGAATAGGGATGCCAGGCATCAGGTGCAAGCCCGTCATCACGCATTGCCCTATAGTCCGTAATAATGCCGAACTCGGAAAAACCGCCAAATTCATTGTGCAATCCGTTCACCTCCTGTCCGGCGTAACCATATACGGGCCTCAAGACAACATCTCCACAACTGAAATTTCTCGCCTTTGGTCCAATTTCTACAATCTCTCCAACTGTCTCATGTCCCAGAACTGCCGGATAATGGCATCCCCATGGGATTTTATCGTGGATGATTTTCTGATCGGTTCCAGTGCATGCCGATGCAAAAATGTTACGGCAAAGGCACTGGTACGCCCCGATCTGGGGAAGATCAGGAACATTTTTAATCGCCAGTTTGTCGGCACTTAATACAACAGCAGCTTTCATTTTTCTCCTTTTTGGTTAACTCGTCCACTAGCTGGAGAGCCAATTTCACCCCCCCCCCGTCATGCCCCATGGTGGTGAAGTATGCCAGATTGGGCTGGGTGACGTCCACCCGGCCCATTTTCACATCCTCCTGTTATTGTGTTTTGCCTGCGTGTGATGCACCGATTCACCAACCTCACACCGACTTATTGCCCAATTGTGACTAAGAGCTGATCTCAAATGGCAGTGAGCGAGCGTCCTTTTGAAAATCAACGAAATATTATTTGATTTTGGGCTTGAGGTTTTTCAGTGAAATGCTATAATATCCGCCGCTGTCATGATGGGCGGAGGGATTTGACCCGGGCTGCGCCCCTTCGAACACAAGGACAGCGAAGTGGTTTTGAAGCTTGGAGTTTCCGTTCAAATGCCTACATATGAGTATATTTGCAATTCATGCAAGCATGAATTTGAAGTCTTTCAGAAGATGACCGAGAATCCCTTGAGGAAGTGTCCCGAGTGCAAGAGGAACATGCTCAAGCGGAAGATCGGCACTGGTGCGGGGATCATATTCAAGGGCAGCGGCTTCTACCAGACGGACTACCGATCGAAAAGCTACACCGAGGCGGCCAAGAAAGAGAAATCCGAGCCGGCCACCTCCTCCACCCCGGAGAGCAAGACGACTCCGGCCGAGACAAAAAAGGAAACTGCCAAGGCCGGTTGAAAACGGCCTTGTGATTTCAAAAACAACTTTTATTCAAAGGAGTACAAAAAATGATGATCAAGTGCGATGAATGCGGCCATGACAACCAGCTCGGGGCTATCTTTTGCCGTGAATGCGGAGCCAAGCTGGATGTCGAGACCATAAGACCTCAAGTCAGGGACAAGTCCGGCCCCGGCATGTTAGGAATAATCAGGAAGGTCATCAGCGGGCTTATTTTGCTGGTGCTCCTCTATGTGCTGGGCATGATGTTCTATCCCGAGTCGCCGGGATACAAGCCCTTGGCCGAGGCTCAGGAGACGAAGGTGAAGGAGAAGTTTCAGGCCTTGCTCAACAGGATCGACGGAAGATATGGCGAGGACAAGTATGTATTCACTCCAGACGAGGTGACCTATCTCTACAGCAAAGAGTTGACCGAGAAGACCGTCGGCGATGCGGGGACATATGCCATCGAGAACATGTACTTCAGCGTGGACTCAAAAAACTTCATACATATAATGATGCAGTCCAAGCTCGCGGGCAAGCTGCCCGTGACCTTCGCGGTCAAGGGGGTGTTGCTCGAGGACTCCACGCAGTTCAGGGTGGTAAATGCAAAGATGGGGCACTTGTCGATGCCTAAATTCCTGCGCGACAAAGTGAGCGAGAAGTTCACCCCGGGGATTGACGAAGGCATGATAAGGCAGATTATTGACAGCTCGAAGGACTTCAGGGTAGAGAACGGCGATTTCGTGGTCGAGCTAAAGAAAGCCAAATAGTTTCGCTCCCCTTACGGAGCAGAAATGGGAGGAGCGTCATGTCAACACCAGCGACAATCCTCCTTCTGGCGTTGCTTTTGGCTACAACCTCCGCAGTGGTCTTGTTGCTCCTGAAGCTCAGGCGTAAACGCAGTGAAGCCGCATCGGCCCCCACCATCGTCCAGCCAGATAACGACACACTCTCCCGAGGGGAAAGGTCTTCTCACGTGATTCAACACACCGTAGTCCTCGGTGAAGAGGAACATCCCCCAGCGCCGGGGACAACTATAGGCGACTACAAGGTGATAAGCCAGGTCGGTTCGGGGGGGATGGGCAGGATCATGAAGGCATCCGCGCCGGACGGGTCGCTCGTCGCGCTGAAGATAATCAAATCGGAGCACATAGGCAAAAAGGCCATCATCGAGCGTTTCGAGCAGGAGATGAAAATCTCGGCATCCCTGAGCCACAGAAATATCGCCTCGATAATAGGCTGGGGGGTTGACGGCCTCGACAGGAACTACTTTGCGATGGAGTACATCGAGGGCTCGGACCTGCGCGACAGGCTGGAGAACAATGAGGTCGGGCTGGCTCTGGCGGTGGATGTCTTCACCCAGCTTTGCGAGGGGCTGCTCTACGCTCATTCCAGGGGCGTGATACACAGGGACATAAAGCCTGAGAACATAATAATCGACAGGGAAGGTGTGGTTAAGATAGTTGACTTCGGGATCGCCAAGGACACTACTTCTGGCTCGATGACCATGACTGATGTGGTGATGGGCTCGCCGATCTACATGAGCCCTGAACAGAAGTCAGACTTCAAGAACGTGGACCGCCGCGCGGATATCTATGCCGCCGGCGCGGTCTTCTACGAGATGCTTTCAGGCGAGATGCCGGGAGGCCTGCTCAGAATTGACCTCATCCCCGAGAACCTGAGGGACATCATCGAGAAATGCATCGCCTACAAGGCCGAGGACCGCTACTCGAGCTGCCTGGATATCCTCGAGGACCTCAAGACCTACTGCCAGGGAGGCTGCATCACGCGCGACCAGAAGGCAATCCGCCTGATCGAGGGCAACGTCAAGCTGCGCCAGGCGCTTATAGACAGCTTCTATCCCCGGGAGAACCCGGCTGTCAGGGGGCTGGCCCTGGATGCCTTCTACATACCTGCCGAGGGCATAGGCGGCAACTACTACGACTATATCAGAATTGACGACGATCGGACGGGGATTCTTGTGGGGAATCTTTTCGAGCGCCCGGATGTCCAGGCGGCATTCTTCCTGGCGATGCTGCGCAGCGCCTTCAGGATATTCGCCGCCGAGTCTCCAGATCCGGGGAAGGCTCTTTCCAAAGTCAACAACTTCATGTCGAAGGAGCGATTCGACAACTTCGCGGTCATGTCGTACATGGTGTTTGACAGCAGCACCGGCGAGATAGCCGTTGCGACCGCAGGATACAGGCCCGTGATGGTGCTCAAGGACGGCACGGAGGACTTCATCGACATCCAGCCCGAAGGGGTAGCCATTGGAGTGATGGAGGACTACGAGTACGCCACCGAGAGAATGAAGCTTGGGAAGGGCGATCTCGTGATGCTATCCTCAGCCGGTATCGGAAAGACTGTAAACCGCGAGGGTCTCCCCTTCGGCGACCAGAGGCTGGTGAAGACTGTCCTCTCGAATGCACCCAAATCACCCTCCGAGATAATCTCAGGCATCAAAAACAACATCCTCTACTATGGCGCAGGGACCGCGCAGGAGGATGATATCACGGTGCTGGTTGCGAAAGTCGCATAAAAGGCCAAAGCCAATGAGAAGCAGAAGAAACCATCTTTTCTATATCTTTCTGTCGGCTATAGTGCTTCTGGCTTTCCTTGTGAGGCTGCAGGTATGCCGTGAACTCTACAGCTCCGACGTGCTGTGCCACGACCCGCCGGAGAACAAGGACATGTTCATGTACAGGAGCATCTCCGAGAAGATTATTGAGGGGACCTTCGAGGGAGATTTGGCATTCCAGCCTTTCTATCCTGTATTTTTCCTGCCCGCCGTCTACCTGATTTTCGGCAGATCCTTGTGGTGTGTGCTCGTCGCTCAGTCGTTGCTCGGGGCTGCCACAGCATGGATTGTCGGAATCTGCTGCGCAATGTCAAGGAGCAGGCGCAGCGGACTTGTCGCTGCATTGCTCATGGCCCTGTCATTCATGTCAATATTGTATACTTCATACCTTCTGGTCGAGACCCTCAAGGCGTTTCTGACTGCCCTTCTGGCATTTCTGCTAATCATGGCAATGAGGAGGAGGTCATTATGCTTCTGGGCTGCGACCGGGGCGGCTGTATCCTGCCTCGTGCTGACGAGATCCAACACTTTCCTCCTTCTCCCCCCGGTGCTGTTCCTGGCGCTTTTCTCAGGGATTAAAACCTGTTGGAACAGGCCGCCCCGGCAGGTCAGGGGCAAACAGATTTTCAGATCATTGCTGCCGTTCCTGGCCGTCTCGACTGTCTCGCTTCTCATGCTTGTCCCGGTAAGCATATACAACTCCCTGAAGACCGGCGAGATACACAGCACCTCCACCGCAAGCGTATCAATGCTCGGACTCTGCAACAATCCCGAGTCGCCTCCAGGAACTCTTTCTGTTTCAGATACTTACCTTCACTGGATGGAAAACAGAAGTGAGATTTCCATTACCAAGAGGGTGGCGACATGGATTATAGCCGAGCCTCTGGTCTTCATGGAGCTCGCATTCCGGAAGCTGCTGCTTTTCTGGGACAGCGAGGAGCTGAGCAACAATTTGCCGGACTTCGCACGTTACTCTGAAATTTCACCGACACTGAGACTCAAGTTCATTCCGACAACTCTCCTCCTGGCACTCTTCATCGCCTCCACGATCGCGCTGAAAAAACGTTTCCTGCTCAAAACCGAGGCGCTGACCATGTTGCTTTTACTGCTTTTTTACTGGCTGAGCTTTTCCGTCGCTTTCAACCTCGCAAGATACCGCATCGCGATACTCCCACTCCTCGCGGCGTTTTCCGGCTTCCTGATTGATGATGTCTTTGTCGGCAGGATAAACGGCAGAAAAGCCCTGAGGCTAGGCATCTCCATGGCCGCGGGCTTCTTTCTTGTCTTCATGGCATATCCCCTGTACCGAAATTCCCTCGAGAAAAGGGTCTTTTCCCTGATCCAGCCTGAAGGCGTGGTGAGCCGGATGGGGGACATCGTTCTCTATACCGACAACGGACCCTTGGCCTTGGGAGGTCATCACCCGATCCCTCTGGTCTCCGGATCCGAGATAGTGAAGACATTCTCTGCCCCTCAATCCTCTGCGGGCAGACCGGCACGACTTCAAATCATCCTTCAATGCAAGACAGACAAGCCTCTATATTTCAGACTCAACGGGGAGCTTTTGACCATACACCCTCAAAGAAACACATATGAGCATGACGACGGGACCAGGTCATTCTCTCTCTCCGACATCGTCGCCAGCTTCAGGGCAACAGTCCCCGAGGATGGAGTATTCAGGATTTTTGCGGAAGATATCCCTCCGGAAAGTGTCTTCTTCTACATAGACCTCCAACGCGACCACGGCAGGACCGTGATAAATGGTCTGCAATCCCCGGGAGAGCTCGTCGGAAGGCTATTGATCAATCAGGGTTGCCGCTGATCCTGCGGAATGCAACGCCATCCGAGAATCTCTTCTATAACCTCGCGGTTGGCAGAGGCCCATTCTCCGTGGGTACCTCTCGAAGTTTTCCAAATCCTTGGGTGTTTTGCAATTGGCCCGGCTGCCCGACCATTAGTTGGATATGGGTCTCTGCAAAACGAAAGCCCGCGTCACCCCCTCTGCATCGCTGCTTGCCGAGACAAGGCAGATTGCGAGGGGGCTGTCCGAGAGGAATACACCGCCTCCGATGTTTCTCCAGCCCCGAGCGGACAAGGATGCGCTCATGTCCGCGATGGCGGCCTGCGGAGAATAGAGTGTGGTGAATGAGCCGTACACTACCTTCCGGTCCGGAAAAAGAAATGTTTTGATATTTATCGCACCAGGCGCCAAAGGCAGCTCGTCGGGCCATATCGGGGCATCTTCGGGAAGCCCATTCGGGAAGGACATGGAGAATTGGATCACCGGAAAGGCTCCAGTGGCGTCTCCAAGCCCCACAAGATAGATCCTCTCTATCCCTCCGCCATCACGGGGTATCTCCAAGAGAATTGCCCCTGCTGAGACATGGAACCTCCCATCCGGGAAAAGCTGTCTTAGCTTGACGAGGCAATCGGCGGCACCATCTCTGACGAGACTGATGTGCATTTTGTTGCGTTCGCCGTTGACGACCACAGCCTCGGACCATAGTTTGCTTCCCCCGAGAACCTCGGACAAGCTGCCTGCGGAGCCTTTTCTGCCGAAAGGGGAAATGGAGAAGACCTCCGCGTACAGCGGCATGGCGGCTGAAAGGAGTAAAGCGACTGCAAGCTTTTTAGAGCCAATTGCAAAACTACCCGTGGCCGCCCGAGGGGTTGGAGCGGAGGCACAACATACGCCACGGCGGAATGACCGGCACAGACAGCTTCGGGTATGCACCAGCCATTTTGCCGCATCATCTGCTGCGACTGCACTCCCGATGCGGTTCACGCGGGGTCTTGAAATCGACTCTTTATTCATCGAGCGCATTGTTCCAGCAACCGAAATTTATTCCCCCCGTGCACAAAAGAAACGGACGGATGCAAAAGTTTATTGCCGCAGGAAGGTTTTGATCCTCCGCATCGCCTCGACAATATTCTCGATGGATGTGGCGTAGGAGCATCTGACGTATCCCTCGCCGCATGCCCCGAACGCCGGCCCGGGAACCAAAGCGACGTTCTGCTCGCTGAGAAGCCGGGTGGCGAAGTCTTTCGAGGTCATCCCGGTGGAGCTTATGTTGGGGAATATATAGAATGCCCCCTCCGGCTTGAAACAACTTAGCCCCATCTCATTCAAATGTTTGCTTATGACGTTGCGCCTCTCGCAATATTCTTCCTTCATATCGAGCATTGCAGAATGTCCGTTGCGGAGCGCCTCGACCGCAGATTCCTGAGCAATCGTCGGGGCGCATAGCATCGAGTACTGGTGTATTTTCATCATCGCATCTATGATGCTTGCCGGGCCGCATGCGAAGCCCACTCTGAACCCGGTCATCGAGTACGCCTTGGAGAAGCCGTGCAGGAAGACCGTCCTTTCGTACATCCCGGGGACTGTGGCAATCGAAACGTGGCTGCCCTCATAGGTTAACTCGGAATATATCTCGTCCGCGATCACGAGCAGGTTTTTCTCGATTGCGATTTCCGCAATCCGCCTGAGCTGCTCGGTGTTGAGCTTGGCACCCGTGGGGTTGCACGGGAAATTGAGCAGAATGGCCTTGGTCCTACGTGTCACAGATTTGCGCAGGTCTTCGGGGTCCAGGGCGAAATGGTTTTTCTGGAATGTGGGTATCGCCACAGGGATGCCGTGGGCCATCCTGACACATGGTGAGTAGGAAACGTAGCAGGGCTCATGGTATATTATCTCGTCGCCGGGGTTGATGATCGCGCGCAACAGCAGGTCAAGCGCCTCGCTCACCCCGACAGTGACAATGCACTGGGATACCGGACAATATTCCAGATCGTAGAGCTTGCTGAGATATCTTGATATCTCCTCCCTCAAGCTCATCAGCCCAAGGTTGGAGGTGTAGGATGTATGCCCTTTCTCGAGGGAATATATCGCAGACTCCCTGATGTGCCACGGGGTCGGGAAATCCGGTTCGCCAATACCCAGCGAGATAACATCGTCCATCTGGTTGACCAGCTCGAAAAAATCCCTTATGCCGCTTTTGGGCAGAGCCGATATGTGCCCTGCGATCAAAGCCTCAGGGTGAAATCTTAAGTCTTTTGTACTCATCGTCGTCTTCCATGAATCTTCCTGATTCCTTGTATTTCTTGAGTATGAAATGAGTCACGGTGGAGTTTACTCCATCCATGCTCGACAGCTTGCTTGAGACAAAACCTGCGATCTCCTGCAGTGTCTCGCCCTGTATCTCGATCTCGAGGTCGTAGCTCCCCGACACCAGATAAAGGGAGGTGACCTGCGGGAATCTAGCCAGCCTTCTGGCTATTTTGTCGAATCCTCCCTCCCTTTCCGGACGGACATTCACCGATATGATCGCCTTGACCTTCGATTCCGGCAGCATAGAGTCGTCAATCAAAGCCTGATAACCCTTGACAAGCCCGCTTTTCTCGAGTTCCGCGACAGTTTTTTTCACCTTTGCGGGAGTCGTCCCAAGCCTCTCCGCGATGTCTTCATCGGAAAGCCTGGCGTTCTCACGCAGCAACCTAAGAATTTTCTCCTTCATATCACAAAAAGGCTCCTTTGTCCTTGAGCCGGTCTCAAAACTCCACGTGGACCGCGTCGGGAGCACAGGCCCGGCAGACGGCCATGGGTAGTTTTCAAATTGGCTCTCTTATTAAAAATCCCGGATGCCATGATCAGCCCTTAAGCATCTCGACGGCTTCATCGATATCAGGTGCAATATTGAATATCGACGAGAATCCGCTGATGTTGAATACCTCCATCACACTATCGGTCAACGCGCAGAGGCACAGCTTCCCGCCGCAATGCCTGATCTGCTTGGCGACGACCAGAAGCACCCTCAGGCCGGCACTGCTGATATACTCCAGCCCCGAAAGGTCAAGCAGCAGCCTTGCGTCATTCGAGCAAAGCGAGTTAAGCTCCTTTTCCGCCTCGGTAGCGGAGGACGCGTCGAGGCGCCCCTTTATTGCCATTACGATGACACCGTCTTTCTCTTGTCTCGAGATCTCCATTATTTCATCCTCCTTGCATTAGTGATTTCTGATTCATGCTGTGGGTTTGCCGGCTGCGGTTTTTTTGCGCAGAGTCAGCACGTTTGTCCCGCCACGCCTTTCGTACAGGACATCGTCCATGAAGCGCCTGACGAAAAAGATTCCCAATCCTCCGATGCCGCGCTCCTCCAGGGGTGCGTCAACATCCGGATCCTCCTTGGCTGTCACGTCGAATGGGACACCGGAGTCCGTGATTACTATCTCCAGCCCCCCCCCATCCGAGGAGAAGGACATGCCTATCTCACCTCCGCCTTCAGGATACGCATACTTCATAATATTGACTGCAGCCTCCTCGACTGCAAGCTCTATCTGCATGACCGTCGCGTCGTCGAATCCGGATTTTTTGGCGGACTCACGGGCAGCCTCCATAAACTCACCCAGACTTTCCATCTTTGCCTCAAGCTTTATCATCGGAACGTTCCACCCCCATAATGGATATGTCGTCTTGAATCTGACCGCCGGAAAAATCGAGGATGCTTTCGTATATCCTCTCGCAGGCCGTCCCGATAGCGTTGTCGGCGAAATACTTTCCGCAAAGCTCCATCAACTGCCCAGTGCCGAACACGTTCCCATCCCTGCCCGTTATGTCGGTAAGCCCGTCAGAGTAGGCGAAAAACTTCATCCCCGGGCACAGATCCAGAGAAAAATCCTTGTATCGGCAGCATGAGTCCACTCCCATCATGAAGTCGGCGGTCTCAAGAAGCCTCACTCCTTCGCCTGGAGTGTAAAGTATAGGCGGGCTGTGCCCGGCGCTGGCGTAGCTCATAAGTCTTTCCCTGATATCTATACGACCAACAAAACCTGTCATGAACATGCCGAACAGTTCAAAGTCCCTGAACATTACCCTGTTTACCAGAGAAAGCAATTCCCCGGGAGTAATCTCCGTGGATTTCTGCTGAAGAAGCACGCTGTGGATGGCCATATGCGAGAGCAAAGAGAAATATGAGGCCGACATCCCCTTGCCCATGGCGTCGCATACGATGAGGAAAAAGACCGAGTCGCTGACCCTCTCGATGGTGAGGTAGTCTCCCCCTACCTGCTTCGCTGTCTCTGTACGGGTGTAAAACTCAAGCCCCTCTGTTTCGGGCATGTTTCTGAGCATTATTTTCTTCTGCAGGTCGGTGGCGATCTGTATCTCCTGTTTGTCCAGCTCGGCATCCATAGCCTGCTTGTACAGGCGGTTGTTCTCGATGCTTACCGCTATCTGGTCGGCCATGGCCCTGGCGAGCTTCACGTCCCCGGAGGAGAACGTCGTGGAATTCCCAGACTTGCCAAGCAGAATCGTCCCGAGGAACTCATCAAGGCCGACGATGGGCAGGCAAATTGCCTGGTCTTTGGTGCCAGGATATGCTTCGAGCAACTCGGCCTTCAACGAAAGCGCCACCTTCCCTTCTATCGTCATGGGGTTGGATATGGCGATCTGCTTTATCATGGCCGCCTCCGGACAGCCGCTGGACGACACGAGCAGTTTCAGTCTGCCGTCATCCCTCAGCCTCACTATTCCCCAACTCGCCCCCGCTATTGACAATACCCTGGCGAGGGTGTTGTCAAGAAACTCGTTCAGACTCGATATCAGCGCCACATCCCGGCTGAGGCTGTAGAAAAGGTTCAGGCTCTCATAAGCCGATGAAAGCTCCTCAGCCATCTCCCGCAGCGCGATCTCGTTTTCAGAGACCTTGGCCTCCAAATCAGAGATTCTTGCATCGTTCTCCGGGCTCTTGAGTGTCGCGGCAGCGTTTTGCAGGAAAATGGAAGTGGCCTGGACTTTTTCTGGCGGCAGCTTGCGGGTCATTTTGAGGATGTTGATGTTCCCCTGCCTGTCACGCTCGACGCTGTCCATGATCGAGTCTATCAAGAAAATCCCCCATCCCCCCTCAGGGATGTCGTCAAACTTGTCCCATTCAAAGTCGGGCCGCATGATCTTGCCATAGTCAAATGCG
The DNA here is from genome assembly GCA_016930955.1 of Victivallales bacterium. GTDB lineage: Bacteria > Verrucomicrobiota > Lentisphaeria > Victivallales > JAADHT01 > JAFGFR01. The sequence goes on from JAFGFR010000308.1 coordinate 12,832, forward strand.
GGCCCCCTGTCGAAGAAAAGCAGCTCGATATGGTCGCCACGGTGGAAGATCGAGAGCTGCAGGGGCTGGCTGGCATCGAAGTTGTATGCATGCTCCACGATGTTGTTGGCGGCCTCGACCAAGGCCAGCTCTATGGACGCCACGTCCTCATCAGGGAAAAGGCCGGAGATGGAACTCCTGCAGAAGTCGGCAAGCTGTCTGACCTCGGAAGGTGTGCTGAGGATAGCCAGACGCCTCTGTTCGCCGACGTTCATTTCGTTGTCGCGGCCCTTGCCTCGTCCCGGGTGTCGTAGATGTCGAAAAGCCTGTAGAGCCTGGTGAGCTCGAATATCTGCCTTACCTGAGTGGATAGGGCGCACAATGCCACCTTGGTGGCTTTCTGGTTGGTAAGTTTGAGGATGCTCACCAACGCGCCCAGCCCTATGCTGTCGATGAATCTGGTTTTGTTGAAGTCTATCACAAGTGCCGTCCCCCCGCCATTTATATAATTTTCGATTTCGCTCTTGAATTTGTCCGCGTTACTGGAGTCCAGACGCTCCTCAACAATAAAAATAAAAGTTTTCCCATTGCCCATTTTCAACCCCTTTCAAGTTGTTATCCAGCCCAAACATGAGATGGTGTTAATATTGCCTGCGCAGGGCGAAGATTCAAGCGAGTTTGTATTTTTCCTCGGGTACATGCAGATTACCCGGAAGTGAGTTCTTCCAGCCAGACAGATATCCCAGATGTTTAATGTGTGGGACACCTTCCTCACCTGTCCAGTTTTTGGGCGCACCTCAATTTAAGAGTCAAAACACAATCCTGTCAATTTATTCATCTGCTCCTGGACTATCCAAAGAACTGCAGACAATACAATCCAGGCTATTGCTGTTCCATTCGGGGGTGCTACTAAATTCACAATAAATGCAACGATAAAAGTTATTGGAACCAGCCAAACAAACCCGACATTCGGTTTCATGAAGCCCGCCTTTTCATAAGCACGTCCTATTGAATCACCCAATTCCTTCCAAACCACAAAAAGCCAGTATAAGTTATAAAATGGTATAAATAGGTAACCTATTGCTTTCCCGGGAGTAACACATGTAGCCTTCAGGATGTTCAATTCCTTGAAAACCCGATATAACCAGAATAGATTATAGATATTAAGCGTAAATAACAAATAAACAGGGATATTCCAACCCGAGACTCGCTTTATCTGGGAGATCTGGAACTTGGAATAGGCTCCATTTGTTGCATTTGTTGAATTTAATGCCATTTCATTAGTCGGCCGGGCAGGGCTATCCAGCCATTCATTGCAATGCTTACATTTTTTTGCTACATGTTTTATGGTTTCTCCGCAAAAAGGGCACAGCTTGGTATCAGGCTCTTTTTGAACCTCATGCTTAATTTTCAGTTTAGGACGTAGTGGTTCTTCAACTTCTATAACCTGTTTCTCAATCAAAATATCCTTCCCGCAAGATGGGCACTCCCCTTCCAGCCCGATCCAACCCTCCTCCACTTCAAGCACATGAGCACAATGCCTACATTTCATCTCGAAGTTCATGATTTCCATCCCATAATATCATTTTTCGAACAATCTGGCAAAAGCTTCTGCCGATTCGATGTCAGAATTATCTACAACCAAGACAATATCACCTGCCCGCTGATTATCCGGTCTTTTTACTTTCATTGTAAGCTTCCGGCTGGTTTTGCTATATTTAACATTTAATATCGCCTGATGCGGCCAGACAAATTTTGAATTAAAGGAATTCCGTTTAATCCTACGGATGGCTTCAATGTCTCTGCTTTTAAAGGCATTCCATATGTCTTTAGTTTTTGACAACTGCAAAAAACCCAAAATAAACAGGATTAACGCCACTGGCCACAACAATATCCAAATTGTAGCTGCTATCCAAAAACCTGATTTGGGAGGACCGGTACAGGTAATAAGTTCAGAATCAGCGTAAATCATTCCGTAAGAACTTCCCCCCAGACCTAAAACTGCACCCCAGGTGCCGGAAATAAATAACATATCCCCCTCCCTCCACCCTGCTGTTTTTGGAGGAGACGAAAGGGTAGGGACACCTTGTTTGTCTGAAGGCCTTGCCCCTGGCTCCAACCATTCCCCGCAATGCCTGCATTTCCTTGCAGTCTTCTGAATAACCTCTCCGCAAATCGGACATAGTTTTGTTTCAGAAACAGAGGGAGTATCCAGTTCTCTTTTAACTTCATCAGGGTGCTGTCCCGTTACAGGACCTGAAGGCCTGCACCCTATATCTTGTTCCGTTGATTCGATCTCACTTGATAGGCTGATTGTAATATGTTTCCCGCAGGAAGGGCACTCAGCTTCAAGGCCATCCCATTCCTTCTCGACTTCCATCTCCGCCGAACATTCAGGACATTTAAAATCAGGCATTGTAATCTCCTAATAATTACTTGTGTGAAAAATCACC
>JAFGFR010000309.1 GCA_016930955.1 Victivallales bacterium
CGGAGAATTTCACCGGCAACAACACCATGATCACCGTTAAAGCCTCCTTCACCTCCCCGAAACAGGGCAAGATCGAGTTCGAGGACAAGGTCAGGCTGAGGCCGGTAAGGATATACATCGCAATGGACGGTGACAGGGACGGCGAAATTGATTTCAACGACCCCGAGGACAAAAAATACCTCTTCTGGGTCAACAACGATGTAGACACTGAGTACAGGTGGTTTGACTGGGGACTCCTCAGATGGATACTGGCCGAAGACGACATGTCCAGCGGATCCCCTAACTGCAACGACGACATAATCAACAGCAAGCGCGACCTCGATGATTTCACCCGCGTCCATGTGCAGGTCTGCGACATCGTCTCGCAACCTCCGGATGTGACTTATCATTTCACATTCAAGAACAGCGAGCAGATACAAGCCAATATCTTCAAGGCTGTGCCAAATAGTATTGGCAGGGAGGGAACCCTTGATTGCCTCAGCAATGTTGATGTGGCGGACATACAAATCAAGGAGAAAAAAATACTCACTGCCGTCTCCGACTCAGAAGTTCTTCTTCCGAATGAATACATCAATTCCGGCAACCGTCCCTCATGCTTCCTGCTGGAAGGGAAGCGCACCGGAACAGGATATCTGACTTTTGTGGTCAAGCTGAATGGGAAATCAATAGGTGAGAGCAGAGTCTGGCTTGACCTCCGCGAGATCGAGCATTTCTACGAAAAACTCGTGGTCGATCATCGCCCAGGCGGAGACGGCAATCTAGTATCACCCAACAGCAGAAGTGATGGCCCATACACTTACGAACCCGAAGCAGACGAATATGTCCTTCATGTCCACGGGTGGAACATGGCGGACTGGGAAAAGGACAGATGGTCGGAAACCGTGTTCAAACGCCTCTGGTGGCAGGGCTACAAAGGTCATCTCGGCTCATTCCAGTGGCCAACCCTAACAGGGTATTCTTCTTCTTCGTATGTTAGCAGCGAGTGGCGCGCTTGGCGTTCGGAGTCGGCCTTGTCCAACCGATTGACTGTACTTAACAGCAGATTCCCGGGTGAGGTGCGCCTCATCGCCCACAGCATGGGGAATGTCGTCGCCGGGGAGGCTATAAGCATGTCCCAACAAGGCGCAGTCAAACGCTACATCGCCATGCAGGCTGCTATCCCGGGGCATGCCTATGACAACAATTTGGAAATCACTGAGGAAATACGCAGATTCAGGATGCCGAACATTTATGGCCATTATTATTCCGGAATATTGCCTGATCAGGAATACTTTAGAGGTAATGTGGACAAGACGCAGCACTTCGCATATATCAACAGAGAAGACTTCGCCTTAGATCATTGGGAAACGAACAATCGGAGAAAACCGTCTTCCGGATATCGGTATGAGGGTAATGCAAACCACTATGATCCTGATCGAGATCCAGTTCCGGACAGATTTGTACATAGAACAGGGGGGGGGTTCAGAGGAAGAGAAAGAATATTACGTTTTCACATTGACAGGTATGAGATTTTCTCGCAAGTGCTTCAGTCTCGATCAAGGGCGCTGGGAACGTATGACACCATCAGCGGTTTCAAGGAGATTCACGATCTACAAGGTTGGGGGTTCGACGACGCACACTACTCCCACAGCCGGCAGTTCAGGTCCAACATCGCACGGGAGTGGCCGCTCTGGAATGCCGTATCAACCGATATGCAAATCACAAGATAGGAGAATGAAAGATGTTCACAGAAAAAATGCTGAAGGTTATTGGATGCTGTTTATTATCCGTGGCGATGATGTTGACTGCGATAGCACAGGATGACAATGATGAGCTGAAGAAAAAAGAGGGATATGAAGATCTGGAATATAAAAGACGCATGGAGGAAGCCGCAAAAGATGATCGGGAAATAGATTTTTACGGTAAGGTGGTTGACGAGGATGGAAATCCCTTGCAGGGGGTCAGGGTCAGGCTTAATGTCCGCAGTACACACCCTGTCCGCCTAATTGTGGGCAAGAGATTTTTCCGTACAACCGATGGAAACGGCTTGTTTTCCGTAAGAAATGAGAGGGGGATAAGGCTGATCGTCGGAGATTTGAATCTTGCAGGCTACCACTACCGCGGGAAATCTCGAGGTTATTCTTATCTTAATCCAGATTTGGCCCCGGAAGATGAACGCCCCCCGACAAACAAGGACAAGCCGGCGGTGTTTGCGATGCGCAAGATCGGCCAGTTGATGCCGTTGTTGAAGGGAGAGGGAGGGAGCACCATACTTACCCCTGCCGGCGCATTCCATGATATCCCTTTGTTCAACAGGCTTCAACTCAGCACGGTTTTCGGGAAAAATTACCAGGACTACAGGATGCCCGCGCTTCAAGCCAAATGGGGATTCGCCGAAGATGGCCAGGGATGGCTTGTGACGATCAAAGGCAAGCATGAAGGTGATGAGGTGCTGGTCTCGGACCAGCGTTTTTATGAAGCGCCGGAAGAAGGCTATCTTCCAGAAGCAACAATTCCTATCCCAACCCCTGGAGGACGCTACATAAATGTTTTCATCTGCCTCCGCACGGCCAGACCCATAACATATTCTTTGGTGGAGGTTTCCATTAGGCCGAGCATTCGCCCCCCTCCAGATGATCTCAGGCTTCATGTCAAGTCACTCACCAATCCCTACGGTACCCGATCATTGGAGCAGGCACCCTCGGACAACCTCTATGGAGGCCTTGCCAGATATAATTTTGAGGATGAAGCTTACAAAGCGATTGCGAACGGCGAGAATCCGCGGCTCCCCACGGAGGAGGAACTCCTCGAGTTCAAAGCCAAACGGGAGAAGGAAGAGGCGGAGTCGGCCGCGAGGAGCTCTTCGCCATAAGGGAGGAGATGATGAAACAAATGGACAAACGCAGGAAATCCTGAAGCAGGAACCCCACTTACCACCACAGTCAATCCACGCATCGCCCTATTGCGAAGAATACTCCGTCCCCTTCCCCCCCTTATGCTTTAAAGCAAGAAGGATACAGCCAGAGGAGGATTGGAAAGCACTTAGGTGTTCATCCTTCAACAATAAGTCGCGAACTACGCAGGAATGGATCCAGGGGCTATAGCCCCGGAGGAGCTCGTGCTCGATACCATCAACTTCCTGACTACCCATGGCTTCGAGCCCCCGGAAGGATATTAAAACATGCCCCTGCCATCACATGGGATGCCGGGGAATTGCTGTAAAAGATCTCTGGGACACTTGACTTCCCGATATGCTGTGCTAAGGTAAATTGCTGTTCGCACCAAAATAATAAAAACAATGGAGGTTAATGATGAGAAGCATGGTGGTTTTTGGTGCCTTTTTGATCTTTTTCGCGAATTTCGCGAATTTATCTGCGCAAGGCATAGCTGCGAGCACTGAGCCCGATATCCCTGAAACCCTGCTCCTCGAGGCCTTGTCATCGATACAGCGCGGAGTCAATTTCCTTACCGACAGCCAGAAGGAGGACGGATCTTGGCTGGGGCATCCCGCAGTCACAGGATTGTGTGTGATGGCCTTGTACAACAGCGGGACTAAACACAATGTGGCGATACGCGAGAAAGCAGTGAAGAGGGGGCTTGCTTTTATACGTAAGTATGTCCAGCCTGACGGCTCGATATGGATGGCGGGCAAAGAGCGGGAATACCCAAACTACACGACAGCAATTGCGCTGTCGGCACTTGCCACGGTCGGGTTGAAGGAGGACGAGGAGATAATGCGCAATGCGCGGCGCTTCCTCGTCGGATCACAGATCCTAGACGAGAACAGCAAGGATTTCGGAGGTATAGGCTACGGCTCGGCTGGCCCTGGAAGCCCTGACTTGTCAAACACCCAGTGGGCACTGGAGGCCTTGTACTTGACAGAGTATCTCGACAAGGAGTCGAAGGTGAGCAGCCCGGCAGACAAGGAAAAGTCCGAGCTCGCCTGGAGTAACGCGGTACAGTTCCTGAGCCGTCTGCAGCACGTCCCCGAGACCAATGACGAAGTATGGGTCGTCCAGGACAAGAACGACCCGAACTACGGGAGTTTCGTGTACAGCACCAGCACAAGTAAAGCTGGAGTCGAGGCGGATGAGCGCCAGACGCTCCGTGGATACGGCAGCATGACCTATGCAGGACTGAAAAGCATGATATATGCGAAGCTGGAGAAGGACGATCCCCGAGTGAAGGCCGCAGTCGAGTGGGGAAGCAAGAACTATGATCTGGATCAGAACCCCGGAATGGGGCCTGAGGGGCACTACTACTATCTGCACACCTTTGCCAAGGCGCATTCGGTCCTTGGCGAGGATATGCTGGTTACTCCAGACGGCAAAAAGCACAGTTGGCGCATTGATTTGATAAAGAAGCTTCTTGAGCTTCAGAAAGGGAAGGGGGAATGGTTTAACGACAAGCACGGGCGCTGGTGGGAGAGCATTCCCGAGATGGTGACAGCGTATTCGCTTCTGGCCATGGAGGCGGCGTTGGGGCCGAAACTGGCAAGGTGACGTGAAGCTGGCATGATTTATCACCCCAAGATCGAGCAGTTCGGAGGATTTCTTATGGCGGACAAATTGTTTTGCTGGTTGTCGCTGGTCTTGCTTGCCGTTTGGGCAACAGGATGCACGTCAGTCTCCAGTGTCAGCATGATGGGGACAGCAGAGTGTGTTGCGGATGAAGAATGGGAAGGCGTGTGGAGCGATGGCAAAGATCAGGTCTTCCATGTCAAGGTGAAGGATGCCAAAAAAGGCAGTCTTGGCGTGGCCGTGGTCAGATGGGAGGAGGGGGGCTTCAAAATGCGTTCTTTCGATGCGCATATCAGGAAGGGCGAAGACCATGAGTTCTGCAACGTCCGCTACAAGGAGGTCGCTGATAAGGACGATGATGTCGGCAAGGAGGTATTGGACAGCTATTTCTGGATGCTGGTTAAAGCCAGGGAGGGTCTTCTGCTTGTATATCTTCCCGATGCCGTCGAGATCGGCAGGCTTATCGAGGAAGGCAAGCTCTCCGGCGATAAGGGTGACGGGAATATCCTTCTCAAAGGCTCCCAGGAGGATCTCACGGAGCTGGTTGAGAGTTCCGGCAGCAGAATATTGCACTGGAGCGAGCCACTCGTCCTGCGGAAAGTCTCGGGACTATGACCCCATCAATTTCAGGACTCTTGATCCGGAGGAAATAAGCATGACACCTTTTTTCATTTTCCGAGTCTTTCATAGCGCATGGTCAGGTCGGTACAC